>JAKBCP010000087.1 GCA_021807645.1 bacterium | reverse complement strand
CGGCCTGCACGAGTTGCGTTCCAGCCGCCTAAGAAGAGCAACGTTGCAATGCACGAGACTGTGAGCATATTGACGTACTCGGCGATAAAGAACGATCCGAAGCGAAGTCCGGAGTACTCGGTGTGGAAGCCGCCGACCAATTCGGTCTCGGCTTCAACGAGATCGAACGGCGTACGGTTGGTCTCCGCAACCGCCGTAATGACGTAGATGATGAAGCCCAGGGCTTGTGGGATGAGGAACCAGAGCCGCTGCTGCGCGTCGACGATGCCGGTCAGCGAGGTCGTCCCCGCGAGCATGAGAACGCCGACGAACGAGAGCGACATCGAGAGCTCGTAGGAGATCATCTGTGCGGTGCCGCGTACGGCGCCGAGTAAGGGAAATTTCGAACCCGATGCCCATCCGCCCAGCGAAATGCCGTAGACGCCGATCGACGAGATCGCCATCAAGAAGAGAATTCCGGCGTTCACATCGCCGATCGCCCAGGGTGAACCGTCCCCGTTGGCACCGAACGGAACGACGGCATAGACGGCAAACGCCGTTAAGAGCGAGATGAACGGCGCGAGGCGATAGATCAGTGGGTCGGCGGTCTTCGGCGTGAGATCTTCTTTGAGGATGAGTTTCGCTGCGTCGGCGGCGGGCTGCAACATCCCCCACGGTCCAACGCGGTTCGGCCCCGGACGCAACTGCATCCAGCCGAGAATTTTGCGCTCGAAGAGCATCGCGTAGGCAAACGTGGTGATCACCACGAGGAGTAGTACCGCCGATTTTACCAGGACGATCAACATCGCTTACGCCTCCACCGGCAGATCGGCATGACGGATATTTTCAACGCGAACCTGCGCCGCCGCGGCGACTCCGCTCGCGGTCGAGGCAAAACGAGCGCCGACGAGCGCGACGTTTCCGGGTGCGAGATTCTCGCGGAGCTCGGCGTAGAGGTTGCCGATGCTTCCGCCGGGGCCGACGAGATCGAGTATATCTCCGGCGCGTATGCCGAGCCGGTCGGCATCGGCGCGAGCGAACGCTGCGGTCGGAACCGGACGCAGCGCAGTGAGGCGCTCGTCGTGTGCCAGCGTTCCGCCTCCGTCGAAAGCATGACGGAGAATGTGCAGTTGGAGCCCCTCACCGGGGCGATCCTTTTTGGCAGCGCCGACGAACCGATCGTCGCCGAACGCGATACCGACCGGCAATGCCGCCGCAGCAGCGATCGTCGCGCGCTCGATCTCCGCCGTATCGGGAAGCTCGATCTCCAGCGCCCGCGCGAGACCGGCAACGATCTCAAAATCGCTGAGCACGCCGTCGGGAGGCGCGAGGGCCGCCGCGGTCGGAAGAACGTCGCCCGCGAGGTTGACGATGCTGCCGCTCTTCTCGAAAGCGCCGGCAGCGGGAAGAACCAGGGAGGCGAGTTGTGCCGTCTCGGTCATAAAGAGCTCGCTGACGACGAGAAACGGAATCGCCTGCAACGCCTCGCGTACGCGCGCGCCGTCGACGGCGTTACGTACGGGATTCGCACCGAACATCGCCAGCGATTCGATCTTTCCGGAGAGCGCCGCATCGCAGAGTGCGTCGAAATCGAGCCCGGCATCGGCAACGTGATAGCCGGGGCCGGCGAATGGGAGCATCCCCATCGCCTCGGCTCCGCGCGCGTTCCCCTGCTCGCCGGAGATATAGGTTAGCAACGTTCGCCCCTCGCGTTCGAGCGCAGCGTGCGCCGCGCGCGCGAGCGCGATATCGACGCCGTCCCATAACAGTGCGACGCGCGTGACATTCGCCGGAATCGCGGCAGCCGCAGCTGCGACGTCGGCGACATCACTATACGGCATCGGCGGCGGCGCTTCGTGCGAAGCAACACGAATGAAGCGCGCGCCGTGACGCACGGCTTTACGCACGCGCAGATCCATGACCGGCGCAAGTTGAGCCGAAGATTCGCCGATCGTGACGACCGCACCGGCGCGTTCGAGATCGAGCAGCGTGCCGCCCGAACTCCCCGGCGTTGCTTGCCGCTGCCGACCCGCGCGCCAATCGAGGTTTTTGACTCCCAGCGAACGCATGGTGCGCGCGAGGAGATAGGCCTCTTCATTCGTGAGCCGCCCGCCGCCGATCGCACCGAGGCGCTCGGGGCCGCCGGCATCGAGCGCCGAACGAATCGCCTTCGCCCAAAGAGCGAACGCATCGTCCCATCCGATCTGCACGAACGCTCCATCGCGACGCAGTAGCGGTTGTTTGATGCGCTCGGCGGAATCGATATACCCGACGTTGTACCGCCCGCGATCGCAGAGCCACCAATCGGAGACGGCATCGTCGCCCTCAACCGACATCGTGCGTAACACGGTACCGTGCCGCACGTCGACATTCATACGGCAACCGACCGAACATTGCGTGCAGCTCGTCTCGGTGCGCTGGAGATCCCACGGCCGCGATTTGAAGCGATAGGTCTTCGAAGTCAATGCGCCGACCGGGCACAGCTCGGTGACGTTCCCGGTAAAATTATGTCGATAGGGCTCGCCGGTCGCCGTCGCAATCATATCGCGATGTCCGCGATCTTTGAGGACGAGTTGGCGCTCGCCGACGATGAGATCGTCGAACCGCACGCAACGCTGGCAGACGACGCAGCGTTCTTCGTCGAGCACGATGGTCGGCCCGAGATCGACTGCTTTGGGTTTGCTGCTCTTCGGATCCGCGAGATCGCTGCTGCCGCGCCCGTACGCCATCGCGTAATCTTGCAGGTCGCATTCGCCGCCCTTATCGCAGATCGGGCAGTCGAGCGGGTGATTGACGAGCAACAGTTCCAACACCATCGCGCGCCCTTTTTCGACGCTCTCGCCGCGCGTGCGCACGACCATTCCCTCGCCGACCGGCGTATTACAACCGATCTGCAGTTTCGGCATGCCTTCGACTTCGACCAGGCAGACGCGGCAGAGCCCCGCCGGCCCAAGTTTTGTGTGATAGCAATAGACGGGAATCTCTTGCTTCACCATCTTTGCCGCTTCGACAAGGAGCGTCCCCTTGCGCACTTGCAAGGGAACGCCGTCGATCGTAAGACTGACGAGATCGCTCGTCGCCGGGGCTGAACTCATGCAGAAGCGACCTCTCGGAGAACGCGCGCTTCGAACTGTTCGGGGAAGCGCTGGAGTACGGATTTGAGGAACGGTTCGATAGAATCGCCGAGAGCACAGAGGTTGAGCCCCGTAATCGTCGACGAGACGCGGCGCATCATCGCGAGATCGCTCGCCAAGCCGCGCCCTTCAACGAAGCGATGCAACACCGTTTCGAGCCAATGCCCGCCTTCGCGGCAGGGCGTGCACTGACCGCATGACTCGTGCGCGAAGAAACGCACGAGGTTGAACGCGCACTTGACGAAGTCGGTCGTATCGTCGAAGACGACGAACGCCCCGGAACCGAGCATCGAACCGGCTTTCGCCATGTTTTCGTAATCGTACGGAAGATCGAGATGCTCTTCGAAGATACATGCCGAGGAGCCGCCGCCGGGCTGCACGGCGCGGAGAGTTCGGCCTTCGCGCAGACCGCCCGCGATCTCGATCAGTTCGCGCACCGTCGTGCCGAGCGGAACTTCGTAATTGCCGGGCTTGCGCACGTGCCCGGAGATCGAGATGATCTTATAGCCCTTGCTGCGCTCGGTGCCGACCGCAGCGAACCACTCCGGACCGTTCCGCAAGATCGGCACGAGATAGGCGAGCGTCTCGACGTTGTTGACGACCGTCGGCATCCCGTAGAGCCCGGCGATCGCCGGGAACGGCGGCTTTAAACGCGGCTCGCCGCGCTTGCCTTCGAGCGAGTTCAGCAGTGCCGTCTCTTCACCGCAGATATACGCACCGGCGCCGCGATGGATCGTCACCTCTAAGTCGTAGCCGGTGCCGAAGAGATTTTTACCGACGAACCCGGCAGCGCGCGCCGCTTCGAGCGCGCGCGAGAAAATTTCATACCCGCGTTTGAACTCACCGCGAATATAGATAAACGCATGATGCGAGCCGATGCCGTACGCACCGAGCAAGATTCCCTCGAGCACCAAATGCGGTGCGCGCTCGAGGAGCATGTGGTCTTTGAACGTCCCGGGCTCCGCTTCGTCGCAGTTACAGACGAGATAGCGCGGTTTATCGCCGGCGGGGAGAAAACTCCACTTTTTACCGGTCGGGAAGCCCGCGCCGCCGCGACCGCGAAGGCCGGAGCGCTCGGCCATATCGAGCACCTCGCTCGATTTGAGCTCGCGCACGGCACGCTCCCACTGCCGATAGCCGTCCCGCTGCCGATAGATCGCGATGTCGGTAAGGTCGACCTCACCGATACCGTCGGTGAGCACTTTAACAACCGGCATTACTCTTCGATCACCTCCGCTACGAGTTTGGCATCTTGCACGAGGCGTTCGTTCGAACGAGCGCGCATCGCCGGAGCATCGTCGCGCAGGACGAAACGATCGAGCATGATCACGCCGCTGCTATCGCCGAGCCCTCCGGGATTATTGGGGGAAGCGACGCCGCGCGCGCCCGCGGATTTCTCGCCGCGCGAGACCTCGAGATCTTGCTTGACGCTCCAGGTTTTTTCAGGCGGTTCGCTCTGCGCCATCGGCGCGACGGCATAGGTGCCGGCACGCATCGCCGCGATCATGTCGTCGATCGCCTGCGGCGTGAGATCGTAAACGAATTCGAGATTGACCTGCATGCAGGTCGCTCGATCGCAGGCAGCGAGACACTCGACCTCTTCGTAAGAGAAAAGACCGTCGTCGGTCGTCTGCAAGTGGCCGATCCCCAATTTTTCGCGGAAATACGCCATGATGTTTTCGGCGCCGTTGATCGTGCACGAAAGGCCGCGGCAGACTTGGAGGACATATTTCCCGACCGGCTTGCGGAAAAACAACGTGTAAAACGAGACCGTACTCTCGACGACCGCCGGGGTCAGGCCGAGGAGATCGGCGGTGAAGCGCATCGCTTCGCGGCTGGCATAGCCTTCGTGCTCTTGAAAGAGATGGACGATCGGCAACAGCGCCGAGCGCCGTTCTTCGTAGCGGGCGACGATCGCCTCGCACTGCGGGCGTAAGCGCGCAGCCAATGCGGGGAAATCCAACTCGCGTTGCGTCATCGGTCGACCTCTCCGAACACCGGATCGAGCGAGCCGATCATCA
>JAKBCP010000086.1 GCA_021807645.1 bacterium | reverse complement strand
TCGGCTCAGTCTTCAAATTGAGGATGTCGTAGCGATAGGTGACGCTCCCTACTACGACATAGAGATGGCGCCCCAGAAGATAATTGTGCTCTCCCTGCCCCAACGGTTGCATATTGGCCGGGTTGGCCCGTCGATCCGGGAAAAGGTCTACTGACTTGCTCGCCGATCCATCCGTCATCGAAATCGAGTAAATCGTCGCCGGCCGATATTCGTCGGGGCGTCCGAAGCAACACCAATCATCGATAAACGCACGGTCGCCGATAACGCCGAGAAAAGTGCTATCGGCGATTTCTTTTGGACCGATCTGCTTGAGGTTTTGCGACCGAAGAAAAGTCAGCAAGCTGGTCAAAGAGGCACCATCGCTATAGCCCGACACCGCGATCGCGTTTCTCCCTGCAGGGAGGATCGAGGTGATGCCATCCATCCGTACGGTCGCCGACGCGAGAATATCGCCACGAGTATCGACCTCAACGATGCTCCCAGCACTGCAGCCGATATAAATTCTCCGATGAATCTCGTTCTCGATTTGAGCGAATCGACACGGTCGAGCACGCGATGCGAGAGTGCGATAATGTTTTTCCTGCGCACCGAACAGGGTCGGTACGGACGGCGCCTGCGCCACCGGCGCGACATCGTGTATCCTCCGCGTTGGCGCCGCGCTCGGCGTTGCGATAACCAGTGCTGTGGGGCTCGCTTTAATCTGCTTCGTGCGAGTGCCTCCCCAACATGCGGTGGGCACGATCACCGCCATCACCATAACGAAAGACCGCATCAGCAACATGGGGAAACCGCGATACCCGTTCGACATCGACAGGCGATACGCGCCGACGCCGAACAACTCCTCGCACGCACGATGCTCGTGGGTATCGCGGTGCCGCGAACTCCCTATTTGTGCGGGGCAGTAGCGTTCCGGCGCGATAGCAGGCTCCCCTTCGAGTCGAGACCGAGCGGGCGCCTATGGTTTCCCATTAGGATCGCGGCAAGAATTTTCGTTGACGCAAATCAGGCGATCGACCGGGAGCTCCTCGGCCACCTGATAACGATCCAGCACGTACGTCGCCGGGTTAAACCATAAGTCTTCTGAAGTTGGTATGCCTGGTGGGGTATCGGCCGTATTGTTCCAGGTAATGTGGATGCAGGCATCTTTTCGATAGGCTCGTGGTTTCGTTGCTCCACACGATCCGTGGACCCATAGTTCCTGCTCCGGCGCAAGCGTAAATTTTCGCTCGCCGCTTTGTACGACGATATAAGGGAGCAGATACGGCTCGAACGGCACGATTCGTTTCGTGCCCGGCATTGGGGTGACGATTGCATGGGGTCGCGAACAAATTACTTTCGGCATTCCTTCGCACGTTTTCCCGGAGATTCGCTGTCTCGTCGCCGAGCCGGTCGAGCGCGAAGAGATCCACATGCCCGGTCCACCAATCGTCGAGCTGGAAGAAGTAGCCGAAAAGGTTCTTGGGTTAAATCGAATTTTTGTATTGGAAGGTAGTCGAGTGTCCCCCGTCGATTCGTCAACAACTCGTCGGCCCTCGTCGGAAACGACGACCATCGTCTCGGCCATGCCGCGCGATCCATAATAATAAACGCCGTCTGCAACGTGCGGAGGCGGCGGCGTGGCATGGACGATCACTTCAACACCCCGTTCGATGCGATGATTTTTCTGGAGCCGACGAGCGGACTTGAACCGCTGACCTGCTGATTACGAATCAGCTGCTCTACCAACTGAGCTACGTCGGCACGTGGAGACCGAGCCCGGCTATTCTGCGCGAACGGCGCCTTAGCCCTCCCGGTCGTGGAAGGTTCCCCGCTGCGCGCCCTCGTCGAGTTCTAGGTCGTCCAGCAGATAATAAACGATCTTCCGGTCGTCGAAGCCGACCTTTGCCAACCGCTTGCCCTCGATCTCGACGACCTCATGGATATGCCCCGGCACGCCGATGTACCGGCGGTTCATCGGACCGTAGGC
Organism: bacterium; assembly: GCA_021807645.1. Taxonomy (GTDB): domain Bacteria; phylum Vulcanimicrobiota; class Vulcanimicrobiia; order Vulcanimicrobiales; family Vulcanimicrobiaceae; genus JABEUX01. The sequence goes on along the minus strand of JAKBCP010000086.1, from coordinate 3,178 downwards.
GGGGTCACCCTCCGGCTTCTGCTTCGGGGTCGCCCGGACGCCGCGCAACGGCGTCTGATGACGATGCGCGGCCACGACGCCTATCGGCTCTTCGGAGCGAGCGCGAAGGCCTCGACGTAGGAACGGTCGCCCTCGGGCCAGCCCACCCAGATGTCGCCGCTGCGCGGGTCGATCGTGCCGGTGTGCATGCCGCGCGCGATCTTCTTCTGCCCGATCAGAACCGGCGTACCGCCGGCGCGAATCGAGAAGAGCGTGAGCGAAGTGCCGAAGCATGCAAGCAGACGACGCCGCGCGCTGAAGCTGCACTGATCGACCCCACCGGGGAAGTTTGCCTCGTGCAGCAGCGTTCCGCTCGTCGAGTAGACGCCGAGCTTGCCGTTCTCACCGACGTCGATGAGCGCGTTATCGGCCGCATCGAAAATCAGGGGGTGGTTATCCGTCAGTAACGGCGTCGACATAACGCGTTTCACCGCAAAGCTCTTTGCATCGATCGCGGCGATCGCACGGCGATCGGTGAGATTTTGATAGAGCGTATGCGTGCGCGGATTCACCGCAAGATATTCGAGTTTCTTCGCCGGCAACGTCAGCGTCTTGAGCAACGTCATCGAAGATGCATCGATGACGTACAGATGCGAGCCGTCATCTTCGTCGGCGTAGATGTGCTTGGTTGCCGGATCGTAGGCGATCGCATCGACGGGGCCGCCGACCTTCACCGTGCGCAACACGCGTCCGGCAACCGGATCGACCTCGCTCACGCTCTTATCGGTGCCGTTGCCGGTAAAGACGTGCCCGTTCGCGGGGTTCACTGCAACGCCGTGTAAGGGGCCGACGCGCACCGTGCGCAGCACCCGCTTGCTGTCGGCGTCGATCACCACGAGTTCGCGCGCGCCGGAGTGCGCGGCGTAGATGCGTCGGCGCTTGCCGTCGGCGGTAAAATAATCGTAATAGCCCTTCCCGGGCACCAGCACTTTGGGAGAGGCCGCAACGATGGGCGGCGGTGTCATCATCGGCATAGTTGCGGGGTTCTCCCCGCTTCAAAACGAAGCCTCGTCGGCATGCTGGTAACCTTTCGCGGCAAGACGCCGCGGGTCGATCCGTCGGCCTTCGTCGCCCCGACCGCCGTTCTGATCGGCGACGTCGAAGTCGGCCCCGAATCGAGTATCTGGTTCGGCGCGGTCTTGCGCGGCGACAATGGCCCGATCCGCGTCGGCGCTCGCACCTCCATCCAAGATAACGCGGTGATTCACGTCACCATCGCCACCAACATCGGCGACGACGTGACGATCGGCCATGCGGCGGTTATGGAAGATTGCACGATCGAACCGAAGGCGCTCATCGGCAGCAACGCCGTTCTGCTCAACGGCTGCACCATCGGGCGCGGCTCGCTCGTCGCCGCCGGCAGCGTCGTCGGCGAGCGCGTCGTCGTGCCGGCGAATGTCTTGGTCGCGGGCGCGCCGGCGAAAGTAAAGAAAGCGATCGAAGGCGAGGCACGTCGCTGGATCGAGATCGCGTCGGATGAATATATCCAACTCACCCGCGCCTACCGCGCCGAAGGCATCGGCGCTCCGGACGCACATGAGGTGCAGCCGTAACCCCGATGGAGTTATTGCGCGACCGCATCGCTCGTTTTATTGCCGAGGAAGGGCACCGCACCAGCATCGACGTTCACGGCGATAACGCCGACGTCGCGGCGATATCGTTGCGTGCGCGCGGTCAGCAGATCTGGGTCTCGGTCAGCGAAGATGACGAAACCTTTTACGTCGTCGCAGCGATGCACGAATTACCCGCATGGGCGCGCGATGCCAAGCAGAACGCGGCCCTGCTGTTGGAACTGCAAGAATCGATGAAGGCCGTGAAATTCTACCCATCGCAGGATCGCACCGGCGTCGTCGCTGCGGTCGAACAATTTGCCAGCTCCCCCGAAGAGTTCATGCAGCACTTCTGGAAGCTCGTCGAACTCGTGCGCGAGAGCGGAGCGAGCGCCGTCGCGCGCATTCTCGATCGCACGGAGAGTAAATCCGCCGCGGAAAAATTTATCGACGCCTTCATGCGAGGCAGCCAGTGATCGAAGAGGTCGTCCGCGGAATCGAAGCGGCGCTCGATGAAGAGTGGCTGCTCCACGACCGCGACGACGACGAAGACGCGTTTCGCGTCTCGTTCAAAAGCGAAGGCGCGCGCTATTTCGCCATCGCGTATCGCGACGATCCGACCTTCGTCATGATCGGGTCGGGCTGGACGCTCCCCGACGATGTCGAATTCGCCGAGGCGATCGAGCTCGCCAACCAATTAAACGCGCGCAAAAAACTCGTGAAAGTCGCGATCTGGGAAGAGGAGCGCGACGTCCTTTTCACCATCGAGACGCTCGCGGCGACCGGCGATGAGATCCAGCAGCATATGGAACGGATTCTCGACGTCCTCCGCGACACGGCGCAGAGCTTCTTTTCGACGCTTCGCAGCGACGACGAGCCTTAACCGACGAAGAAAATTTCGATCTCGTAGTTGTCGGGATCGACGCAGAAGAGCGAGCGCGAGTTGCCGTGCGTCGCCGGCCCCGACACGATATCGACGCGAGCGGCGCGCAAGCGTTGCGCCCACATATCGACGTCGGCGGCGGCCCCGGCTTGGAAACCGAAAGAAAACTTGCCGCGCTCCGAGGGGGGGCGCTCCTTGAGTTCCAGCGTAAATGCCGGCCACCGTACCGTCACGGTATCGGCGGAGCGTTGGGTGGGCAGGCCGAGGACGTCGCGGTAAAAGCGTTCGGAAGTCTCGATATCGGAGACGCCGAGCACCAACCGCGTGAGCGTCATCGCAGACGTCGCGTTCATGGACGGGCGATTCTATGGAGCCGGGTAGTTCGCCTCGTCGCCGTACGGCTGGAAGAGCGTGTACTCCGCCTCGAAGCGGAGGTTCACTTTCCCGGTCGGGCCGTTCCGGTGCTTGGCGATGATGAACTCGGTGAGTTCGGGGTCGGCCGCCTCTTTGTTGTAGTAGCCCTCGCGGTAGAGGAAGGCGACGAAATCGGCCTCCTGTTCCAGCGAGCCCGAATCGCGGAGGTCGGCGAGCATCGGGCGCTTCTCGTTGCGCGTCTCGACGCCGCGATTGAGCTGCGCGAGCGCGATGACCGGCACGCCGAGATCCTTCGCCGTCACCTTGAGCGTGCGGCAGATCTCGCTGATCT
>JAKBCP010000085.1 GCA_021807645.1 bacterium | reverse complement strand
GTTCGTCGACCTAGCAGAGGGTGTTCTCGCAGTTGGATTCCCGGGTTCGGAGCTCGATGAAGCGACCCGAGCGGAGTTCACGCTGCGGGGCTTCGGCGGTTACGTCCTGTTTGCAAGAAATCTGCCCACGGTCGAGCGTGCGCGTGCGCTCACCGATGCGTTGCGCGCCCTACACCCCGATGACCCGACGCCGATTATCGCCATCGATCAAGAGGGGGGGCGCGTCGCGCGGTTGCGCGAGGGTGTCGCCGCCATGCCATCGATGATGGCGGTCGGCGCCGCCGACGATCTGGATCTCGCGCGACAACTCGGCGAACAGATCGCTCACGATCTCCGCCGAATCGGCGCGAACCTCGATTTCGCTCCCGTTCTCGATCTCGCGATCGATCGCGCGAGCACCGTTATCGGAACGCGTTCGTTCGGGGATAATCCCGAACGCGTCGCCGACCTTGCCGGGGCTTTCGCAAGCGGCATGGGGCGCCGAGGCATCGTGCCGACGTTCAAACATTTTCCCGGGCACGGAAGTACCGCCGTCGATTCGCACGTCGCGCTGCCGACGATCACGTTGCCGCCGCCGATCCTCCATCTGCGGGATCTGGCGCCCTTTTGCGATCTCTTACCGCATGCTCGGGCGGCGATGGTCGCACACGTCGTCGTCGAAGCAGTCGATAGCGAAAGGCCGGCGACGCTCTCGGAAGCGGTGCTCAAGGCGTTGCTTCGCGAAAGCTGTTCGTTTAACGGCGTTGCCTTTACCGACGATTTGGAGATGGGTGCGCTCGACCGCTTCGGCACGATTCCGGAGCGCGCGGCAACGTCGATCCAGGCCGGTGCCGATTGTGCGCTGATCTGCGAACGACTCGGCGAAGCGATGCCCGCGGCGCGCGAGATTGCCGCGCGCATCGCGCGCGGTGAGATGCGCGAATGGCGCCTGCGCGAGGCCGGAATGCGTATGCGCATGCTGCGAGCGACGCTCGCGGCGCCGATTCCGCTCGATGCACCCGCACCGTTCCCCAACATCGGCGCGACGATCGCCGCGCGGGCGGTCGCCCGCGTGCGCGGAACGCCGCGTGCGCGTGCGGGCGAGAGTATCATCGTCCGATTCGGCGTCGGCGGCGATCTGGGTACCTCCGCGCTCGGTGTCGAAGAAGCCCCGGCGATCGACCCGCGCGATCCGGTAACGGTGGAACGCGCGCTCTCGGCGCTTGCCGACTCCGGGCGCCGTCCCGTGCTGCTCTCGTACCGCACGCATCTCGATCCCGCGGCGATCGATGCCATACGCCGAATCGTCGAGCGTTTTCCGGAGAGCATCTTCGTTTCGACGATGGAACCGTTCGATATCGAAGCGGCGCCGTTCGTCGAACACGCGCTCTGCTGCTTCGGCGACGACGCCCTGCACCTCCACGCGAGTGCCGCCGCGGTCTTTGCCGGTGCACCGACGAATGGAAAATTACCGGTCACCCTAGCGCGTGGTTGATCGTTTTCGAGAATGTGACGCGGCGCTGCGGGCGGCGCTCGGCCGCCGCTTCACCGCTGCCGTGGCGCGCGTCGAGCAGCACGGGCGGGTACTCTTCGAACGCGCATACGGGCAGACGCGTGCCGACCGCCGCGCTCTCCCGGTGGCACTCGATACGCGTTTCGATCTCGCGTCGTTGACGAAACTCGCGATCGCAACGCTTGCCGTCGACGCCGTCGCGCGGGGGATATTGACGCTCGATGGCTCTCTTGTAGCGAGCATTCCGGAATGGGAGTCGTTGCCGCAACGCGCGATAACGCTGCGAATGCTTCTCGCGCACACGTCGGGAATGCAATCCGGCGCACACTATCGTTCGTTGCGCGATCGTGCGGTTGAGGAGTATGCGCTGAAAGCAGAGCTTCACGCGCCGGTCGGCAGCGGCGTCCTTTACAGCGACCTCGGCTTTATCGCGCTCGGCATCGCGCTCGCACGTCGTGAGGCGCGGAGCTTGCAAGCGGCATCGGCATCGTCGATCGCGCGACCCGGGCTCCGATATCGTCCGCGTCGGAAAGAGTGGTCGTCGATTCCGGCGACGGAATGCGATAGCTGGCGGGGGCGCTTGCAGGGGCAAGTGCATGACGAAAAAGCCTACCTCTGCGGAGGCGTTGCCGGGCATGCGGGCCTCTTCGGAAGCGCGGCCGACGCGGCGTGGATCGGCGAGCAGTATCTCGCGGCGTTCCACGGACGTCCCTCGATCCTTCCCGAATCGCTCGCACGCGAAGCGGTGCGCGAGCAAGCGTTCGACCCGACGCTCCGTCGCGGGCTCGGCTGGGCGCTCAAAACGCGCGACGACAATTCATGCGGCCCCGGATTCTCGCGAGCATCGTTCGGACACACCGGCTTTACCGGAACCTGCATCTGGGTCGATCCGGAGCGCGATCTTACCGCAGTGCTGTTAACGAACACCGTCTATTTCGGGCGCGAGGATAGCACCGATCTGCGACGAGCGTTTTTCACCGGCGTTACCGATGCGTTGGATCGTTGCCGGTGATTGCGCTGGGGATGATGAGCGGCACCTCGCTCGACGGTCTCGACTGCGCGCTCGTCGATCTGCAGCGGCGCGACGAACGCTTGAAGATCGAGCTCCTCGATGCGCGCACTTTTGTCTTCGATGCGGCAACGCGGGAACTGTTGGACGAAGTCGTTCGCCGAGAGCGCAGCGGCCTCGTCGCCGTTGCGCGCTTGCATCGTGCGTTGGGGCGCGCGCATGCCGACGCAGCAGAGCGCTTTCTCGATGGTCGGTCGGTAGATTTTGCCGCGATGCACGGCCAAACCATCTTCCACGACGGTGCCGCGGCGCTGACCCTGCAGATCGGCGATCCGTTCGCGTTGCGCGATCGGATCGCGGCGAGCGTCTGCTTCGATTTTCGCAGCGCCGATTGCGCGCTCGGCGGATCGGGTGCGCCGCTAGTTCCGTACGTCGATATGTTGCTCGTCGCCGACCCCGACGAAAAGCGGGTCGCGCTCAACTGCGGTGGGATCGCCAACGTCACGCTCCTGCCGCCGCACGCGTGGCTCGACGAGAACCGTATCGTTGCCTTCGATACCGGCCCCGGGAACATGCTCCTCGATGCCTGGATCGCCGAAGCGAGCGGAGGGAGCGCACACTTCGACCGCAACGGCGATACCGCAGCGCGCGGCAGCGTCGACGTGCCCCTGCTGACGGAGATGCTGGCCGATCCGTACTTCGCTCTGCCTGCGCCGAAATCGACCGGTCGCGAACGCTTCGGCGAGGCTTTCGTGCATCGTTTTCGCAGTGCGTTACGAGAGCTCACGATCGAGGATGGGTTGGCGACATTACTTGCGCTGACGGTAGAGAGCATCGCGCTGGCGCTCGAACGATACGGTTTCGAGGACGCGCGCATACTCTGTTCTGGCGGCGGTGCGAAAAACAGCCGACTGCTTCAAGCGCTTCGCGAGCGGCTATCTCACGCGCGCGTCGAACCGAGCGACGTGGTTGGGGTTCCGGCCGAATCGAAAGAGGCGGTCGCCTTCGCCGTCCTCGGATTTGAAACGCTGCGCGAGCGCAGCGCGAACCTTCCCTCGGTAACCGGGGCTCGGAGGCGGGGCGTTCTCGGCGCGGTCGCGCCGCATGGCCTTTCGAAATTACTTGCGAAGATCGCGAAGGAAGACGCACGATGATTCTTGGGATCGACCTCGGTGGCAGTAAGAGCGTGGCGATTCTGCGTGACGGCGAGCGGCGGATGCGTGCCGAGGGTGGCCCGGCGAATCCGTCGGCTCTTTCTATCGACGGCGTTTGCGATGTGTTACGCACGATGTTGCGCGAGCTCGCGAGCGAAGGAGAGCCCGACACGGTGGTGCTCGGCGCGGCCGGGGTATCGAAACCGGGAGTCTCCGCGGCGCTCGAAGCGAGCGTGCGCGCGTTCTTTCCGCACGCGCGCATCACATGCACGAGCGATCTGGAGATCGCGTTCCGCGCGGCGACGCCGACGGGCGATGGTGCGGTCTTAGTGGTCGGAACGGGGAGCGGAGCGTATGGCGAGCGCGGAGATCGGCGCGTAGCGCTCGGCGGCGGCGGTTATCTGCTTGGTGACGAAGGGGCAGGCTTCGCGCTGGGCTTGGCCGCGGCACGCCTCTTGCTGCGTTCCTACGAGGAGCGGGCGCCGCGCGATTCTTGGTTCGCGCGCATCGAGCGCGCGCTCGATTGTTCCGACCGCGCAACGCTTTTTTCAGCGATCTATCGCACGCCGGTGCCCGTCGCCCCGATCGCCGCGCTAGCGCCGGTGGTGCTCGCCGCCGCCGACAGCGGTGAACGCTCTGCGGTAAAGATCGTTCAAGGAGCGGCGCTCGAACTCGCCGATCTCGTGCGCGCGCTGTTACGCCGACTCGATGCGTTGCAACATCCGTTCTCGCTCGCGCTCTGCGGCGGTTTGGTGCGCGAGAATTCGTTGCTGACCTTTCTCTTCGAGACGCGCCTTTCGAATGAAGCCCCGTTCTTAACGATCCGGAAGTTCTCAGGAGAACCGGTCGAAGGCGCGCTGATCGTCGCGGAGCGTGCGAGCGCAACCCGATGAGCGAGGAACTTCCAGCGACCGAAGCATTCTCACAACGAACCGCTTTGGAGCGTTTGGATATCGTGGATTGCGTCGGCGAGCTCGTCGCGGCGCAGGAGCGCGCGATTGAAGCCGTTGCGGCGGCGCGCGAGGCGATTGCCGCGGCCGCTCGTGCGGCAGCCGACGCCGTCGCCGGCGGCGCGACCTGGCATACCATCGGCGCCGGAAGCAGCGGTCGCATTGCCGCTCTCGATGCCGTGGAGTTACACCCGACGTTCGGACTCGACCCTCGCCGCATTTGCCCGCATCTTGCCGGCGGCAGCGCCGCCTTTCTCGGCGCGGTCGAGGGGGCCGAAGATGACGGAGCGGCCGGAGCGCGCGACGTCGCTTGCGTGAACCGCGGCGACGTCGCCGTCGCGCTCTCGGCGAGCGGGCGGGCGCCGTACGTCATCGCGGCGTTGCGCGCGGCGCGCTCGCGCGGCGCGCTCGCGATCGCCGTTGCGAACGATCGCACCGCGCCGCTTTTCGCGGAGGCCGATCACGCCGTTTATCTCGCCACCGGGGCCGAACCGCTCGCCGGATCGACGCGCCTCGTCGCGGGAACGGCGCAGAAGATCGCCC
>JAKBCP010000084.1 GCA_021807645.1 bacterium | reverse complement strand
AGTGCGCTAGATCCCGGCGTACCACTCGTAGCCTTGATCCTCCCAGTAACCGCCCTTCCCCCCATAGAGATGCGCGAACGAACCGACCACTTGGATCTCGCGTACCCATTTCGCACTTTTGTACCCGAGTTGGGTCGGCACGCGCAGACGGACCGGGGCCCCGTGATCGGGACGAATCGGCGCGCCGTTGAGTTGCAAGGCGAGAAGGGTTTGCGGTTGATAGGCCTGTGCCATATCGAGACTCTCGTAATACGGCGTCCCTTGGTCGTCGCTATCCATGCAGCGAAAGATAGCATACCGAGCATCGCGATGCGGTCGCGCCATCTCGAGGATGCGGCGCAGCGGAACTCCACTCCAAGCACCGATCGCGCTCCAGCCTTCGACGCAATCGTGTCGCGTGATCTGGCGCTGCTGCGGCATGCGTTGGAGCTGTGCAAGCGTTAGACGGAGCGGCCGTTCGACCGCACCGACGATGCTTAGCGTATAGTTGGTAAATGCGTGCGCTCGCATGTCTTGATAAATCGCCGTCGTCGGCGTCGGCAAGCTATCGACGGGGAAATGCTTGCTGATATCGGCGAGCGAGTATTCGCGCGCAAGCCCCGGTACGTTGCCGAGAAGGGCAGCATCGAGCGAGCCTTCGAGCCCGAGAAAATGATGGAAGCCCGGGTTATCGTTCAGTGCCGTGCCGATCGGCGCGCAGCCGGTGAGGGCGGCCGCAATCGACGTTGCGATAAAAAGGCGACGCTTCATGGCCCGATACTTTCATGTTCGCGCAAACGGTACCAGCCGGAGATCATCGAGCGCATTTGATTGAAAAAGCCTTGCGTGACGACTTGAAAGATGTGAACGAGCGCGAAGCCGACGAAAAGCAGCATTCCGACGAAGTGCCAAAGTCGCGCGAATTGACGACCGCCGAAAAGCACGGTTAACGGACGGGCGATCGCATCGATCCCCGGAGAGAGTGCAAGCCCCGTTAAGACGATCAGCGGCGCGAGGACGAAGAGCACGAAGGTGTAGGCGGCCTTCTGGAGCGGATTATACGTTCCGTGGGGCGGCGGCTCTCGCTTCAGCCGCAGGTAGTACGCCTGCATCGGCCAGAGCTTGCGCAGGTCGCTCGGACGCAGGATCATTTCGCCGAGATTTCCCTTCACCGCGCTGGAGATCAGCCATGCGAGCCACGCCAGGCTCGCGACCCAGGCGAAGAAAAAGTGCCACCGTCGTCCGTCGGCGAGATCTTGATAGGCCGGAATCGTGAGCCAGCCCGGAAAAGCCCGCGCTCCCTCGCCGCCGGTTCCGTCGCTCCCCCAGCCGAGAAAGCCGGTCGTCGTGAAGGAATGGCCGAAAATCGTCGTTCGGCCGACGCCGTCGACGGGAGAGTCGATGGAGAGCACCCGGCGCGCCGGAGTGCTACGATCCGCGGCGTCGAGGTAGGGCGCCGCGTTGAATATCTGGAGGCCGCTTGAAATCAAGACGGCGACGGCTATCGCCCCGAACCAGTGGGCGAGCCGCGTCAGCAGGGCGTAGCGATAGACGAGTCTCTGCACGATGCCACTATAACGCATTCCAGGCGCCTTTGGATGGCGGCGAGAAGAGATACCGGGTATGAAAGAAGCACCTCTTCGCGTCGCACTCGCCGACGGCGTCGCACGCGTGACGCTCGCTCGGCCGAGGGTCCGTAACGCATTCAACACCGAGATGATCGATGCGTTACGCGCGACCTTCGATCGCTTCAATAACGATGACAGCACGCGCGCCGTCCTGCTAACCGGCGAGGGCCCGGTTTTCTGCGGAGGCGCCGATATCTCGTGGATGCGCGCTTCGCTCGATCTCACCCACGACGAGAACGTTGCCGACGCCCGAGCGATGAGCGAGATGTTCCGTGCGATCGATCGCTGCAGCAAGCCGACGGTCGCCGCAATACACGGCGCTGCGCTCGGCGGTGGGGCGGGGCTGGCGGCGGTCTGCGATATCGTCATCGCCGCCGACGACGCCGTTTTCGGTTTCACCGAGGTAAAACTCGGCATCATTCCGGCGGTAATATCGCCGTTCGTGCTCGCAAAAATCGGCCGCAGCCACGCACGCTCGCTCTTTCTCACCGGCGAACGTTTCGACGCGCAGCGAGCCGCAGCGATCGGCCTCGTGCATCGGGTCGTGCGCTCCTCGCACCTCGACGATGCCGTTGACGAAACGCTCCGCGAACTCTTCAGCTCCTCGCCCGCCGCAACCGCCGCTGCGAAAGCGTTGATCCCGCGCGTCATCGAAAGTAGTTACGACGCGACGCTCGCGCTAACGGCCGATGCGATCGCCGCGCAACGCACCTCCCCCGAAGGGCAAGAGGGGTTGCGCGCGTTTCTCGAACGCCGGACGCCGACGTTTTCACGATGATCCGCCGTCTACTCATCGCCAATCGCGGCGAAATCGCGATCCGCGTCGCACGCACTGCGCATGAAATGGGCATCGCCGCACTCGGGGTCTATTCGACTGCCGACGAGCGCGCCTGCCACGTCCGCGCGATGGATGAAGCGCGCTGCATCGGCCCGGCGCTCGCGCGCGACTCCTATCTCAACATCGAAGCCGTGCTCGCCGCAGCGCGCGCCATGAAGGCCGACGCCGTCCATCCCGGGTACGGTTTTCTCTCCGAACGCGCCGATTTTGCGCGCGCGGTCCGCGATGCGGGGCTGATCTTCGTTGGGCCGAGCCCCGAAGCGATGGCGGCGATGGGCAGTAAGATCGAGGCCAAGCACAAAGCGCGGGCCGCCGACGTTCCGGTCATTCCCGGATATGACGGCGCCGAACAGGATCTTGCGACTCTGCGCGCCCGAGCCCAAGAAGTCGGTTTCCCGTTGCTTATCAAAGCGAGCGCGGGCGGCGGCGGGCGTGGTATGCGTGTCGTCGACTCTCTCGCCGAATTCGACGAAGCTCTCGGCGCTGCAAAGCGCGAAGCGCTCGCCGCGTTCGGCGACGAAAGCGTTCTCCTCGAGCGCTACCTCCGCTCTCCGCGTCATATCGAGTTCCAGATCCTGGGAGATTCTTTCGGAAACATCGTCCACTTCGGCGAACGCGAGTGTTCGATTCAGCGGCGCCATCAAAAAGTGCTCGAAGAAGCACCGAGCACCGCCGTCTCCCCCGAACTGCGAGCGCGGATGGGCGAAGCGGCGCTTCGTGCCGCCCGCAGCGTCGGTTACAGTAACGCCGGCACGGCCGAGTTTATGCTCGACGTCGACGGTTCGTTCTACTTTCTTGAGATGAACGCGCGCCTGCAAGTCGAGCACCCGATAACGGAATTCGTTTACGGGCTCGATCTCGTCGAATGGCAGATTCGCGTCGCATCAGGTGAGCCACTGCCGTTTTCACAGGAACAGATTCAACCACGCGGCGCCGCGATCGAGGTGCGCATCTGTGCCGAAGACCCATCGATGCAGATGCTTCCATCGACCGGAATCATCGATCGTTGGGAGGCACCGCACCCGTGGGAGGCGCGTGTCGATAGCGGCGTCGCGCTGGGAAGCGAAGTAACGCTCTTTTATGATTCGCTGCTGGCAAAATTGATCGTCGCGGCACCGACGCGCGAAGAAGCGGTACGCCGTCTCCAGCACGCGCTCGACCGCACCCAGATCGGCGGCCTCCGCACGAATCTGCCGTTGCTTCGGTGGATCGCCCAAGATGAAGCGTTCGTCCGCGGCGAAACGACGACGAGTTTTCTCGCGCAACGACTCGACGAGTCGCGCTTCGCGCGTACCGCATTTCCGCGCGAAGTACAGATCCTCGCGTTAGCGGCAATGCTGCGCGACGACGCCGTGCCGTGGCGGATCGCCGGTATCGCGATACCGCTCGCTTTCGCGCACGACGATGCGCGCGCGACCCTTCGCATCGATCGCAGCGCCGACGGAGTCATCGTTCACGGGGATCTCACCGGGCCGCTGCGGACGCTCGGGAACGGCGCGACGATGCACGCCGCCGTCGGAGATATCGAAGCGCGCGGGCGCGTGCGTCGCCACGATCGGGGCTATGCGATTCTCTGGGAAGGGATCGAATACAACGTCGGGCTCGCACCGGCGCCGCAGGTCGAGAGCGCCGGCGGGATCGGCGACGAGCGCTCCGGCAGCATTCGCGCGCCGATGCCGGGAAAGATTCTTCGCGTCGCCGTCGCTCCGGGCGATCGCGTGGAAGCGCGCAGCCTGCTCGTCGTTCTCGAAGCGATGAAGATGGAGCACCGCATCGAAGCCCCCGGTGCCGGAACGGTGGGAACGGTACACGCGCGCGAAGGCGCGACGGTCGCCGGCGGTGCGGCGCTCGTAGAGATCGAGGCGTAGTGGAGATTGAAGCATAGATGAAGCGGCCGGAACGCGTCACGATTGCGGAGATGGGTCCGCGCGACGGGTTACAGAACGAACCGGAGATCGTCGCTACCGCGACCAAGATCGCCTACATCGATCTGCTCTCCGAGAGCGGCCTGCCGATCGTCGAAGCCACCTCCTTCGTCAGCCCGAAGGCGATCCCTCAGCTCGCCGACGGTGCCGAGGTCTACGCGGCGATAAACAAGCGCCCCGGCGTGCGCTACCCGGTGCTCGTGCCCAATATGCGCGGCTACGAACGCGCGCGCGCCGTCGGCGTGCGCGAGATCGCCGTCTTTACCGCGGCCTCCGAACGATTTACGCAACGGAATATCCGCATGAGCATCGACGAATCGATCTCCACCTTCCGCGAAGTCGTGCGCAACGCCAAAGCCGATGGATTGCGCGTGCGCGGCTACGTTTCGACGGCATTTGGATCTCCTTTCGGCGACGAAGTACGACCGCAAAAAGTTGTAGAGGTCGCCACGTCGCTTCTGGAACTCGGATGCGACGAGTTATCGATTGGGGACACGATCGGCGTCGGCGTGCCCAGCCAAGTCGAGGAACTCGTTCCTTTGCTGGCCGCTCGGATTCCGCTCGACCTCATCGCCATGCACTTTCACGATACGCGCGGAACCGCGCTGGCCAATGTGTACGCCGCGCTTGGCTGCGGCATTTCAATCTTCGATTCCAGTAGCGGCGGCCTCGGGGGCTGCCCGTACGCACCCGGGGCGACGGGAAATCTCGGGACCGAGGATCTACTCTATCTGCTCGCCTCTATGGGCATCGAGACGGGGGTCGACATCGAGGGCGTTCGCGCT
>JAKBCP010000083.1 GCA_021807645.1 bacterium | reverse complement strand
ATATTCGGACGAGAGACTCCGGTCGAGCTGGAGTTCTTCCAGGTGGAAAAGGTCTAACGACCGCCGCAAGATTCCCATCGACGGTTACCCCGACGTCGATACGGGAGAGGCTCGCTCCGAGCCGCATATACGGGGGAGAGGCGGTACGCCGCTTCGTTAAAAAGGAGAGAGCATGGCGAAGAAAATGATCGGCAAGATCGGGCTACAGATCCCTGCCGGCAAAGCAAACCCGGCGCCGCCGATCGGCCCGGCGTTGGGCCCCTACAGCCTCAATATCATGGACTTTTGCAAGCAGTACAACGAACGTACGGCTTCGCAAGCCGGCATGATTATTCCGGTCGAGATCACCGTCTACGACGATCGTACTTTTACGTTCGTCACCAAGACGCCGCCGGCGTCGTTCCTCATCAAGCAGGCTCTGAAGATCGAATCGGGCAGCAAGGAGCCCAACCGTAATAAGGTCGGCAAGCTCACGAATGCGCAGCTCGAAGAGATCGCGAAAGTGAAGATGCCCGACATCAATGCCAACGATCTCGATGCGGCGAAGAAGATCGTCGCCGGGACCGCGCGTTCGATGGGCGTCGAGGTGGAGGCGTAACATGGCTCGCACGTATGGAAAACGTCTTCGCGCGCTCGCGGCCGATTACGATAAGAAACAACTTTTCTCCACGGTCGAAGCGGTCGCGCTCGTCAAAAAGCACGCGAACGCGAAATTCAACGAGACCATCGAAGCCCACATCCGTTTGGGCGTCGATCCGAAGAAAAGCGATCAGACGGTTCGCGGCACGGTGCTGCTCCCTCACGGAACGGGGCGCACGGTGCGCGTGATTGCCTTTGCAAAAGGCGATAATGCGAGAGCTGCAGTCGAAGCGGGCGCCGATATCGTCGGCGATACCGATCTCATCGAAAAGCTCAAGGGCGGTTTCACCGAGTTTGACGTCGCGGTGGCAACGCCCGATATGATGGCGCAGGTCGGTAAGGAACTCGGTCGCATCCTGGCACAGAAGATGCCGAACCCGAAGGCCGGTACCGTCTCGCCGAATATCGGCGCTGCGATTCGCGATATCAAGGCCGGTAAAGTGGAGTTTCGTCTCGATAAAACCGCAATCGTCCACACGATCGTCGGGAAGGCGAGCTTCGATGAAGCGCAACTCGCCGAGAACGTCAGCACGCTACTCGATGCAATCGTGCGCGCGAAGCCGGCTTCATCGAAAGGCACCTATCTCCGCAGCATCACGCTCGTAAGCACGATGGGCCCCGGCGTCAAGGTCGATCCGAATCGAGTAAAGGCAACCGCCTAACCCTCGATCGTCGTTACCCGTCCCGTTGCAAGGTCGTAGGTTCCACCTACGACCTTGAGTTTTTTCTGGGTGACCGCGTCGGCGACGATCGCCGAGGTGTCGAGAATCTCTGCCACCGTCGCGCGGACGTTCTCGTCGACCGCCGCTTCGACCCAGCCTTCATCCCGGCGCGTCGCGCGTGCGACCGGTGTGAGGCGATCGACGAGGTGCTGAATCATCCCCGGCGCTCGCTCGCCGCGTTCGAGAAATTCGACGGCGGCGGTCAGCGCGCCGCAGGAGCTATGCCCGAGCACGAAGACCAGGCGCGCGCCGAGGACGGCGACGCCGTATTCGAGCGTCGCGAGGCCGTAGTCGTCAATGAAATTTCCCGCCACGCGAATGACGAAGAGATCGCCGGCCGGGCGATCGAAAAGCGTCTCGACCGGGACGCGCGAATCGGAGCAGCCCAAGACGACGGCGAACGGATACTGCGCGGAAGCGAGCTCGACGCGGTGCGCGCTCTGGAGCCCGAAGGTGGGATGCCCCTCGGTGAAGCGCCGATTCCCCGCCGCGAGCTCCGCGAGGGCCGTCTCCGGGCTCATCGCTCGTTCCCGTTCCTCGCGGTCCATCGGTTCCTCCACTCTTCCTTGCGTGCGGCACGGGGCTATGGTAGGATACGTGCGGCTCCAAAGACCGTAGGTCCCCCTCGGGGGGTAATGCCGCAAAGGCGCCTACAGTAGGACGTGAACTCCGATGATGTCCCGCGAGAATCCTCTCGCGCCAGATTCGCGTGCAAGCGCCCTCCGGACGGATGGAGCGCTTTTTTACTGTATCTCATCAGGAAGCAGAGCGTTATGCCAACCGCACGCAAAGAAGCCTCGGTACGAGAGCTGCGCGACCGGCTCGCCGGTGCGCAGAGCGTGTTCCTCACGAATTACCAAGGTCTTACCGTCGACGAAATCACGAAGCTCCGCACGGCGCTTCGTCCCGACGGCAGCACCTATGCAGTCGTCAAGAACACCCTCTTTAAAATTGCCGCCGACGGCGAACTCGCGTCGATGTTCGAATCGTACCTTCACGGTCCGACCGGCGTCGTCTTCGCGGGCGTCGATCCCGTCGCTCCGGCAAAAGCACTGAAAGAATTCTCCGACAACGTCAAGACGTTGGAAGTGAAGGCTGCCTACGTCGACGGAAAATTCGTCGATGCCAAGCAGGTTGACGTGCTTGCAAAACTCCCGCCCAAGGCCGAACTCATCGCGAAAATGGTCGGCTCGCTGGCAAGCCCGTTACGCGGCCTCGTCGCCGTTCTTTCGGGAAATCAAAGCGGCCTCGTTCGCACCCTTCAAGCAATTCGCGAGCAGAAACTCGCGCAATCCGGTTCATAAGAGAGGATATCAATCATGGCAGTTGCCGAAATTATCGAACATATCGACAAACTCACCGTTCTCGAACTCGCCGACTTAGTCAAACAGCTCGAGGAAAAATACGGCGTTAGCGCCGCCGCACCGGTTGCAATGATGGCTGCTCCGGCCGCCGCCGCCCCGGCCGCCGAGAAAACCGAATTCGACGTCATACTCGTCGATGCGGGCCCGGAGAAGATCAAAGTCATCAAGGCCGTTCGCGAGATCACGAGCCTCGGCCTGACCGAAGCGAAGTCGTTCGTCGAGAGCGCGCCGAAGGCGATCAAAGAAGGCGTCGCCAAAGACGAAGCCGAGAGCATCAAGAAGAAGCTCGAAGAAGCCGGCGCGAAGGTCGAAATCAAGTAGTTTCGACCCGGTAAAGCGAAGAGGGGCGCGACGCAGCGATGCGTTGTGCCCCTCTTTTTTATCGCCCGTTCTCGCCTTCGAAAAAGGAAACTTCGCCGATGCAGCAAGCCTCCGCTCCGCCCGCGCTGACGATCGTCGTCTATCTCGCCGCCTTTGCCCTCGTCTTGTTTCGCATGTCGCGCCCGCAGCGCATCAGCACCGCGCGCCTCTGGATCGCGCCGGCGCTGTTGGCGTTTGTCGGTATTTGGGCGATCTATGCCGAGCAGTCGCTCGATCCGTCGCCGCTCTGGGAGCTCGCCGTTGCGGTGCTGCTCGGCATTGCGTTCGGAGTGCCGCTCGGTTTCCTTCGCGGCGCCCATACGCCGGTTCAAGTGACGAAAGATCCGGGCGTCATGTTGTTGGGCTCGGCGTTGGTACCGGCATTGATCTACGTATCGGCGTTCGCCGCACGGCTGCTGCTGCATCTCGTCTTCCCGCTCGGCAGTGCGATCGGCGCCGTCGTCGGCGACGGAGTGCTTGTCTTCGCCGTCGCATTTCTCGCCGTGAGTTATTTTGCGATCTATCGAAAATTCAGTGCGCTAAAAAGCGAGTGCCCCGACCCGTAACCTCGACCATGCGTTCGTCTGGTCCACCCCGCCGTTGTGCCCACGAAACGAGAACGGCGCCGCAAAAGCGGCGCCGTTCGACGTTGCGTCCGGTGCGTTCTTTAGTGAACGAGGAACCCGACGAGTAAGAGTGCGACGATGTTGAGCACCTTGATCATCGGATTGATCGCCGGGCCGGCGGTGTCTTTATAAGGATCCCCGACGGTATCTCCGGTGACCGCTGCCTGATGAGCGATCGATCCTTTTCCGCCGAAGTTGCCTTCTTCGATGTATTTCTTGGCGTTATCCCATGCACCACCGCCGGTCGTCATCGAGATGGCGACGAAGAAGCCGGTCACGATGGAACCGACGAGGATGCCGCCCATCACCTGCGCTCCGGTATCGCCTTGCAGGACGTTGAATACCGAGAGCAAGACGACGATGACCGGGACGCCGACGGGAATAAGCGCGGGGAGAATCATCTCCTTGAGCGCAGCGGCAGTTACAATGCTGACGGTCGTGCCGTAGTCGGGTTTCTGCGTGCCGGCCATAATGCCGGGCATCTCGCGGAACTGGCGACGTACTTCCTCGACGACCGCGCCGCCCGCGCGTCCGACCGCTTCCATTGAAAGCGAGGCGAACAAATACGGGAGGAGCCCGCCGAGAAAGAGCCCGACGAGAACGTAGGGATTACCGATTGCGAAGAGATCGGCAACGCCGGCTGCACACGATGCGCCGCCGAGCGCGCCGCACTTATGCTTTGTGAGTTCTTGCAGGAACGCTGCGAAGAGGACGACCGCTGCGAGTGCGGCCGATCCGATCGCATAGCCCTTCGTGACCGCCTTGGTGGTGTTTCCGACGGCGTCGAGCGGGTCGGTGATGTCGCGAACTTCCTTCGGCATCTCCGCCATCTCGGCGATGCCGCCGGCGTTATCGGTGATCGGACCGAAGGAATCGATCGCGACAACGATGCCGGCCATCGAGAGCATCGACATGACCGCGATCGCGACGCCGTAGAGATTGGCGACGCCGTACGAGACGAGAATGCCGGCGACGATGACGATCGCCGGAAGTGCGGTTCCTTGCATCGAGACCGCGAGGCCGGCGATCATGTTGGTTGCATGCCCCGTTACCGAGGCCTTCGCAATGCGCTGCACCGGCGAGAATTGCGAGCCGGTGTAGTACTCGGTGATGAAGGTGATCAGGCCGGTGACTGCAAGGCCGACGAAGGCGCTGATAACGATCGCGGTCGGGCTCACGCTGCTGCCGGCGAAGACGTTCTGCGCGAGGAAGTAGATGCCGATCAACGACAGGATGCTTGCGACGACCATGCCGCGATAGAGCGCGCCCATCACTTTGCCCTTGACGACGGCTCCGAGCGTGACGGCGAAGACGCCGATAATCGAAGCGACAATCGATACCGCGCCGATGAGCAGCGGGAAGGTCGGTGCTCCCGACAGCGAGCTGCCGAAGACGAGATTGCCGAGCAGCATTGCTGCGACGGTCGTAACGCAGTAGGTTTCGAAGAGATCGGCGGCCA
>JAKBCP010000082.1 GCA_021807645.1 bacterium | reverse complement strand
GTTGCGCATCGTCGGCGACGGCCCGATGCGGGCTGCCCTCGAACGGCGAGCGCAGGGCGCTCCGGTCACCTTTCTCGGCGAGCTTGGAGATCGGGCGATCGCCGACGAACTCGCCCACGCGCGTGCGATCGTCGTACCGGGAGTGGAAGATTTCGGTCTCATGCCCTTGGAAGCGGCAGCGAGCGGAACGCCGAGCATCGCCTATCGTGCCGGTGGAGCGACCGAAAGCATTATCGAAGGCACGACCGGGTCGTTCTTCGATCATCCCGAGGCGGCCGATCTTGCGGCGGCCATGATGAAATTTAACGGCGGAGATTTCGAAGAGGAGAAGGTGCGCGCGCACGCGGCGCGGTTTTCAAATCGCGCATTCGTCGAGCGCATTCGCAGTCGCCTCACCGCGCTCGTCGATGCTCGATAATCTTTTCCCACGACACCCGGCGATCGCGTCGGCTCTTCCGTCGACGGTCTTGCCGGCGTATAACGAGCGTTCCGGGCGTTTTGCGCGGCTTCGCGGCAAACGTATTGCGATCTATTGGCCGCACGGCTTCGGCGATTGGATTCACTTCGGCACGATCGCTCGGCTGCTCTCGCCGGAGAACGCTTACGCAATCTTCCGTCTCGGCGACGACTATAGCGCGCTTTATTCCGGCGCGCACCCCGTCGCGGCATTGTTCTCCGGGATCCGTCACGTTAGCGACGGATCGGCACTTGGGGCCGCTCACCTCGGTCTCAACTGGAAGCGCTTGTCGGGTAAACGAGAGCGCATCGCTCTACCCGGCGAGCTCCCGAGCGCATTTGCCGATTTTGCACCGACAGCGCTCCTCTACACCGATTACCCCGAACCCGAAGGGCGATACGCCTTCCCGTTTCACACCAAGGCGCGCGCGCTTGCACGATCGCTGGTCGAGGCATCGCATCTGGCCCGCTTCGATCTGGCGCGGCCGTTACCGCAATCGTTGCAGTTTAGCGTTTCGCCGGAGTTGCAGCGGCGCTTCGACGACGTGCTCGCGCGATATATCGCGCCGCAGGATCGCCTGCTGCTCGTCGCTACCAGCGGGCACACCGAACCGGCGAAGGCGTGGCGGAGCGAAGATGCGCGCGCATTCGTAGATCTCGTCCGTGCGCGCGATCCGCGGATTCGGGTGATACTGCTCGACGCGTTGGGAGATCCGAATGATGGGTGGCTCGAGCGCTCGAGGTCACTTCGTTTTCGTGCGATCTCCGCAGAGATCGACGAACCCTTCGCCCTGCTCTTCCTCGCGCTGATGGCGCGCCTTCACGCCTTCGTCGGCGTTCCCGCCGGGCCGCTGCATGCCGTTGCGGCCCGCGGTGGCATTCCGCTGGTCGGCCTCTGGTTCGCACACTACCCGACATGGTACGACGAACCCAATCCGCTTGCGCTGCATCTCGTCGGCAGGCGCCCGATCGCTCGTGGCTTTCACTTGCGTCCCGCCTCGACGAGCCTTCCCGAAACGCTCGCGCATCGCATCGAATCGGTCGGAACCGAGAGCGTTTCCCCGGAGCGCGTGCTCGACGCGCTGGCCTGCGTCGGCGCGATATAGTGTCCTGAACCGCGAGTCTCACCACTCGCCCGCCGGGTCTTTTCCGCCGGGTGCAGCGTTGCTCGTCGGATCGTGTTGCGCGACTTGCGGCTCAGGACACTAGTGCGTTCTAAGCGTCGAGAGCGCCGTGAAGGCGATCGCATTAAACGAAGCGTGCGTCAGCATCGAGGCGACGAGATTTTTCGAACGATAGTAAACCGTTGCGAGGACGAAACCGACGAGCGAGAGCGGTAGAAAGAGTTCGAGATCGCCGTGCGCCGCTCCGAAGAGGAGCGAACTAAAAATTGCACCGATCCAGAAATTTCCATAGCGTAAGCCGAGATTGAAGAGGAATCCTCGGAAGATCAACTCTTCAGCGATCGGAGCGACGACCACGCCGTAAAGAACGAATGCGACGAGCGCCGGCGTGTGCCGGATGCTCTCGAACATCTTGGCGACGTCTTGCATGTGGTGGGGATGATGGGAGAGATGCTCGACCAGGGCGGAGCCACCGTCGCCGACGAGGATCGCGGCTGCGAATCCGCCGACGACATAGAGAAGCGCTTTTGCCGAAGGCATTCGGAGGCCGAGCTCCTCCCACGAGTAGAGCGCAACGCGTGGAAGCATCGCCATCAGGACGAAGATCGGCGGCAATTCAAACGCAAGTTGGACGATCAGTACCGCGGTAACCGGGAGATTTTTCGGCGAACGCGCGAGGACCGAAAGCGTCGATGGGTCGACGACGATATACGCGATCAACGCAAGGACGGCGCAGGCAACGGCCAGCCCGATCAGCCCAAAAACCAGCAGGGCTACCGAGGAGCCTTTAAAAGCCCCTTCGCGCCAATGCGTCGGCCAACCGGGCGAAACTATCGATGTCGAGCCGTTCTCCGCGTTCATCTTCGTCAATTCCAGCCGTCTGCATGGCGATGAGTATCTCGCCGCGCTCGACGGAGAGCGCGCGCGAAAGCGAGTTTGCTAAAGTCTTTCGGCGATACGCGAACGATCCGCGCACGACCTTCTCGAAGAGTGTCGGGTCGATTGGTTCGACCAACGGACGCGCGCGTCGATCGAGCACGATAACCGTCGAATCGACCTTCGGGCGCGGATAAAACGCGCCGGGTCCCAGCGTCAACGCGCGTTCGATCCTCATTGCGTTGCTTACCGCGACGGTGAGGCTTCCGTAGGCCGGCGTGCCGGGGGCGGCAAGCAGACGGTCGGCGACATCTTTTTGAATCATCGCGACGATGCGTTGCGGGCCGCCGGGGAGCTGTGTCAGCCGCACCAAGAGCGGCGTCGCGATGTTGTAGGGAAGGTTTCCGGCGACATGCCAGCGCTGAAATTTCGATTCCGGCCACGCATAGCTCAGCGCGTCGGCTTCGAGAATTTCAACCGATGAAAGATCCTCGCGTTCGCGCAGAAGGGCGACGAGATCGCGATCGATCTCCAGTGCCCGGACGAGAACGCCGTCGCGCGCCAGCGCTGCCGTGAGCGCGCCGGTGCCTGGGCCGACTTCAACGATAAATTCCGGTGCGTCGGCGCGAGCGATATTTGCGATTTTAACGCAGAGCGATTCGTCGAGCAGGAAATTCTGTCCGAAACGCTTTTTCGGGTGTAACCCCGCCGCGTTTAGTAGCCCGCGCGCGCTCACCCTTTGATGGCGAAGACGACGATCTTCCGGCGTCCGAACTCCATCGCCGCACGCTGGGAATCGAATCCGAGATCGATGCGGTTGCCGATGATCGCGCCGCCGGTATCGCCGGCAACGGCGTACCCGTAGCCGGGAATAAAGAGCTTGGTTCCCAACGGAATGACGCGCGGATCCACGGCGACGATGCCGTGACCGGCACGCTCGCCCGTTGCCGTGATACCGCTGCAACCGGCACACCACGGTGTGTAGGCGGTCGCAACCATGCTGATAGCATGCACGGCGCGCAACTGCATCTTACCGATGCTCCGCGCCGTGAAATTCGAGAACGCGCCGATATCGCCGACGCCGTCGAGAACGATGCGCGGGTGCGCGGGGTGTACGATCGTCGACGAGAGCGCAACGCGGTGTACGATGCCGTTGGGGTATTTGAAGTAGCGAAAATCAATGCGACGTTCGCCGATCGAACCCTCGGCGACGATTTTCCGTGCGCCGACGCGCATGTGTGTATCTAGGCGGTGGATCGTGCCGGCGCGAACCGGGACGAGGACGTCGCGGTCCCATGCAACGATATGAAAGAGCCGGATGCGCGAACCGTTGTGAAGCGTGGTTCCGAGCGAAGGAAATACTTTATCGAATTTCCCGATCTTCACCCCTTGCATGGAGAGAAACGACCCGACGTCCTGCGCCGTCGTCGCGACGTGCTCTACCGAGGCGCCATTGAGAAACGTAACGTGAATCGCATGCCGGTAGATAATCGTCGCGCCGTTGCTGAGCGGTGCGGCGGGAGCGGGCACGACCTCATCGCCGGGCGCCACATGGATGCCGCGCTCGATGAGAAATTGGCCGACGTTGGCGGCGGTACTCCGGTATGGCGTGCTCCGCGATCCGTCTTGGAATATGACGGAATAGGTGGTGGGCTCCGCCGCGCGCACGGCCGTGGTCGGCGCGATGAAGGAGGCACCCAGAGCGAAGCCTGCTCCGAGCAAGCCTACAAAAATCAGATGGAGTCGGCGCATGGGCCTTCGTCCTATCAACCGCGTTCCTTTCGCGTTCGGGCGTCTTCCAGGCACGGTGTCGCACACGTGTTGTGCGGCGGTGGCGAGCAAGAGCGCCGGTCGTTTATGGAGTGGTGGTTGACGGATCCCTCGAGACCATGGAGGGGAAACGCCAAGGATCGGGGCGGATCACTGCACGTTTTCGTCATCGGGGTAAGCAGTGGGTTCCGCTCGGATGGGCCGCGGGGCGGCCGGGTCGGGCAATGTGGCCGTCGACCGGGCGGACTATAGCACGCCGCTTCCGCGGGGCTCCTATGCTAAAAGTCGACTTCCCGAAGGAGCATCCTTGTCCGAACCCATAAAGGCCCGGGGTACGCCGAGTGGAATCCGAACCCGGCGATGTTGAGGGTCGGGCTCTTTACCGAAGTCTATCATCCGGTGGTCAACGGAGTCGTGACCGCCGTCGATACGCTACGCGCATCTCTCACCGAATTAGGGCACGAAGTCACCGTCTTTACCCCGCGCCATCCCGAAGCGCGCTACGATGCCGGGGTCGTCCGCATTCCATCGCTGCCGCTTCCGACGCAGAGCGATTATCGGCTTACCGTTCCCGTTCTACGACGGAGCGAGATCGCCCATCGCGTCGCGCAACTCGACGTTCTCCATCTTCATTCGCCGTTCGTCACCGGGTGGATGGGGTTGCGATACGCACGCCGCTACGGGCACCCGACCGTCTATACCTATCACACACAGTTGGAAGCGTACGCTCACTACGTTCCTTTCGAAGCACGGGCAACGCGTTATGCCGCTTCGGAGCTTACCCGTCGTTTTGCGAATGCCGTCGCCGCGGTCATCGTTCCGACCTCGGCAATGGAGCACCGCTTGCGTGAATTAGGGGTCGACGGGCGCATCGAAGTGCTCCCGAGCGGCATCGACGTCGCGTTTTTCGCACGCGGGCGAAGACGCCAAGAACTCCGCGAGGAAATGGGCGCGCGTGCCGACGA
>JAKBCP010000081.1 GCA_021807645.1 bacterium | reverse complement strand
AAGCCCATCGCGAGGAGATCGCGTTGATCGAACGCTCGGGCGGAGTATGAGACGTCACATCCGGCACGGAATCGCCGTTGCAGCCGCCATCGCACTCTGCCTCGTCGATGGTCGGTCGGCGACTGCCGCCCCCTCAAATCAATCGGCGAGGCTCCACGATATCGACGCGCTCATACGCATCGTGCATCATCTTGCATCGCGATTTCCCTCGCAAACGATCGACATCGACACGATCGCCATCGTGAAACCCTTTGCCATCGTCGAATGGTATACGCCGTCGACGCGTCAATCAATCGAAAATCATTGGGCGAGCGGCGGAGGCCCGTTCGTTGCGCGCGTGCGCGACGGGCGTTGGGCGTTCTACCGCCGACTTCCCATCGGTTATTCAGCCGACACCCTTACCCATCTTGTTCCGGGCCTCGCGCCGACGAGCGCTCGTACGTTGATCGATGCCGCTCGGATCGGCTTGAGCCTTCGGGGGTGCAATCCCGATGGGAGGTGTCGCAGCACGACGCAGACGATCGCCTATACGGTCGTTCACGACGCCATGTACCATCGAGGATTCGGCTTCGCGCCGGTCGTCGCTCCGATCGTTCGCGATGGGAACCTCGCGCTCGCCGATTACACGGCGGGCGAGAGTGGCGGCGAAGCGATGCTTCGATACGACGGGTCGCATTGGAAGATTCTTGCCATGGGCGGCGGAAGCATGAACTCCGTTGGGTGGCTTTCCGAGAGTTTTCGCCTTCCCACGAGCGTGGCGCGCAGGCTCGTTAACGCCATGAAGCAGCGTGAAGCAGCAACCTATTCGGATCTCTGCGTTCCGAAACGTCGCTGCCTCGAACGCGAACGTTCGGCGACGACGGCTTTTTTGAACCGCTTTGCAAAGGCCGGCGGCGCTCCTCCCAAAGCCGCCGTTCGTGCAGTCGCGATGGCCGGTACGAACGCGCTTCTCTATTACGGCAACGGCAAGACGGGCGGCGAAGCGCTCCTCCAACTGCGACACGATCGCTGGAAGCTTCGGGCGATGGGAACGACGCTCTCGCTCGCCGATTCGGAACTCCTCGTACGAACCTTCGGCATCTCGCCGGAAAACGCAGCGCGACTTGCCTACAAAATAAACGGCATCGTACAGTAAAAGCTATCGCGAGGCGTCTCCCACCAACAAGCACGGCCGAGCATCGCTGCTCGGCCGTGCTTTCGTTTCCGCAAAAGCGGCGTTATTTCGGGTAGGTCATCTCTTTGGGTACGACGATCTTGTCGAACTCGTCGGCGGTGACGTAACCGAGTTTGAGCGCGGTCTCTTTGAGCGTCGCGCCGTCGTGGTGGGCTTTCTTCGCGATCTCGGCGGCTTTGTCGTAGCCGATCTTCGGCGAGAGGGCGGTGACCGTCATCAACGATTCGGCGAGATACTTCGCGATCACCGGTTCGTTGGCTTGGAGCCCCTCGATGCAGTGCTCGCGGAACATCGTGCAGGCGTCGCGAAGCAACGTCGTGCTGTGTAAGAAGTTCGCGATCATCACCGGGTTGAAGACGTTGAGCTCGAAGTTCCCTTGGCTCGCCCCCATCGTGATG
This sequence comes from bacterium, assembly GCA_021807645.1. Lineage (GTDB taxonomy): Bacteria > Vulcanimicrobiota > Vulcanimicrobiia > Vulcanimicrobiales > Vulcanimicrobiaceae > JABEUX01. Next base: position 3,623 of record JAKBCP010000081.1, on the reverse strand, counting down.
GCGACGTCGTTGCCGAAGACCTGAACGCAGACCATCGTCATCGCTTCCGATTGCGTCGGGTTCACTTTCCCCGGCATGATCGAGCTACCGGGCTCGTTCTCGGGGAGAACGAGTTCGCCGATCCCGGCGCGCGGACCGGAACCGAGCCAACGCACGTCGTTGGCGATCTTCATCAGTGCCGCGCCGAGCATTTTGAGAGCTCCCGAGGCGAAGACGAAGTCGTCATGCGAGGCGAGCGCCGTGAATTTGTTCGGATGCGAGCGGAACGGCAGCTTCGTGAGTTCCGCAAGCTTCGCGGCAGCGCGATTCGCAAACTCGGGGTGCGCGTTGAGGCCGGTGCCGACCGCCGTTCCGCCGATCGCGAGATCGTAGAGATGTTCGAGCGCTTCGCGGCACGCAACCATCGCTCGGTCGAGCTGGGTAACGTAACCGGAGAACTCCTGTCCGAGCGTCAGCGGCGTCGCATCCTGTAAATGCGTGCGTCCGACCTTCACGATGTCTTTCCAGACTTTCGCTTTCACGTCGAGCGCGTCGCGGAGTTTCTGCACGGACGGCAGCATCGCGACCATCGCTTCGGCTGCGGCCATATGCATCGCCGTCGGGAAGGTGTCGTTGCTCGACTGAGACATGTTGACGTGATCGTTGGGATGGATCGGCTTCTTGCTGCCCATCTCGCCGCCGGCGATCTCGATCGCACGGTTGGAGATCACTTCGTTGACGTTCATGTTGGTCTGCGTGCCCGAACCGGTCTGCCATATCCGCAACGGGAAGTGTGCGTCGAGCTTTCCGGCGATGACTTCGTCGGCTGCTGCGACGATCAGCTTCGTCTTCTCGGCGTCGAGCTTTCCGAGGTCGTGATTGACCAAAGCGGCAGCCTTCTTCAGCTGCGCCATCGCAACGATGACCTGCTTGGGCATCACATCGCGGGGCCAGCTACCCTCGCCGATCTCGAAGTGAATGAGCGAACGCGCCGATTGCGCGCCGTAGTATTTGTCGGCGGGCACATCGATGGCACCCATGGAGTCGGTCTCTTTGCGCGACTGAAGCGCGCCGTTGGAGGCGGTGTTGGTGGTCGTCATAGCCCCGCTATCTTTGCGCGAAGCGGGGCCGGACCGCCTGGACTTAGGTCGCTCGGGATGCCCGAGATGCCGCCCGTTTTGGAGCGATCCTACCGACCTCGCCCAGAATCCGCATCTCGACCACCTCGTAAACCGTCAGCGGAAAGCGTGCGTCGTGGCGGCGCGGGTTGCAACGGCCGCAGGTCATCGAGCGCCGCGGTAGGCGGCGACGGAGGGCCTCCATGCCGCAGTGCTCGCAGCGGAAGATATAGCGGGTGCTCGCCTCCTGGAGCGGACGGACCGTGCCGAGGTCGTGATGGATCGACGTGATGCCGCACTGCTTCATCTTCCGACGAAAGTGCGTGCCGTGCCCGGTCTCACCGAAGCGTTGGAAGCACCACACATGGATCATCTCGTGTACGAGCGTCTCTTCGAGCGCCGCGGGGTAGCGTCGGAAATGCTTCGGCGAGAGTTCGATGAGCGCGGGCACCCGATAGGTCGTCCGCCCGGCGCAGTTTGAAAACCGCTCGTTGTAGGCGATCGAACACGCGCCGATCTCGCCGTCAAAATGTGCGAGATTGAGACGCGCGAAGAGCATCTGAAGATCGGCTTCGGTCGGCAAGGGAGCGCTCATTGCCGTCTCCCTTTCGCCGTCGCGCGCGCGCGTTCCGTGCGGGTTCCACGCCCGCGACGGTCGAACGATGGCTCCATGCAAGCTCCACCATCCCCAAAGCGCGGGCTCCCCGCGCCGCTGGCCATCGGCCTGTTCGTCGCCTTCGCCGCCATCTTGTTATTGGTCACCGGCGATTTCATCGTCAAGGGCTTCGACGTGCGCGGATCGGTCTTCGGGACGGGCGGCCCTTCGATGCAGCGCAATGCGGGCAGCGCGGCTGCCGTTCAGGGCGGGCCGCCGCCGGCGGTGATGCTGCAGGTTTCGCAACTCAAGGCACGCATTGCGAAAGATCCGCACGACGGCGTTGCGCTCACGCAACTCGGAGATCTCTATCTCGCATCCTCGCAATTCGCCCGCGCCATTCCTTACTACGAACGCGCGCTGGTGATCGATAAGGGCAACGTTGCGGCGAAGACCGGTCTCGAACAGGCGCGCATCGGCCTCGCGCAGGCCGCGAAGGAGTGATCGCGATTCTCCAAGCGACGTTGCTCGCGCTCGCCTCGCTCGTTGCCGCGCTTCCCAGCGGCTTCACCTACCTCGCCTCGTTCGCTCCCGAAATCCGTCAGGATATTCGTTACGCAACGCCGCATAATTTTACCGGCGCGCGCGTCCCCGGCTACAACGCACCCGATTGCATTCTCACCCTGCCTGCGGCGAAGGCGCTCGCGCGGGTCGAACGGCTGCTGCTCGAGCACTACCTCACGCTGCGCGTCTTCGATTGCTATCGCCCCGAACGTGCCGTTCACGCGTTCGTCGCCTGGAGCAAGCGCCCGAGCGAACTCGCGGCGAAGGCACGCTACTTTCCGAACGTTCGGAAAGCCGAGCTGTTCCAGCGCGGATATCTCACCGAAAGCTCCGCGCATAGCCGCGGCAGCACCGTCGATCTCACCATCGACGGCTTAGCGATGGGAACCCCGTATGACTTCTTCGATCCGCTCTCGCGCGGCGATGCCCCGGTTCCCACGCAAGCGCGCGCAAATCGCACGTTCCTTGCAACGATCATGGAACGCTACGGGTTCAAAGCCGACCCGATCGAATGGTGGCACTTCACGCTCGCGCGCGAACCCTATCCGAAGCGGTCGTTTAACTTCCCGGTGACGGCGCCGCAGCGGCGGTAACGCCGCGCGCGCCGATCGCACGAGCAATTTCGACGACATCTTCGGCGTCGAGCGCCAAACCGCCGGCGATCTCTTCGTAGCGTTCGATCGCCTGGCGAGCCGTATTGCCGGCAGCGCGCTCCTCGCGAATCCGCTTCACCTGCTCGGTGACCGCATGCGCGAGCGCGCTCGTCACCTCGACCCCGCTCGCCGCGAGGCGATCCTCGTTTTCGCGCAGCGTCTGTTCGACCAGCGCGACCCCGGAGTGCTTGCCGAAAAGAAACTCCGTGTGCGCTCCAACCAATTCGCTTGGAACCGCTTCGTAAATACGGCGATCGATCATGATGCCGTGCGTGTGAATCCCCGATTCGTGCGCGAAGACGCGCGAGCCGACGATCGGTTCGTGCTGTTGCATCGGGACGCCGCTCATCCGCTCCATAAAGCGGGTTAGATCACGCAACTTCTGATATTTGAAACCCGGAATCTCGATGCCGTAGAGTTGCCGCATCGCCACCACGTATTCGTGGAGCTTGACGTTACCGGCACGTTCGCCGTACCCGTTGGCGGTCAGTGAGATCACTTTAAATCCGCACGCCGTTGCCGTAATCGCGTTGATGGTTCCCAATCCGTAGTCGTTGTGGAGGTGCGCTACGACCGGGATCCCCTTCGGCAGCCCGCCGATCAGGCGCGTTCCATGCGCGCGCATCGCCTCGGGCGTCAAGCAGCCGACGGTATCGGGCCATGCCGGGCGCGTGCCGCCGGCGGCGAGCACGCGATTATAGTATTCGATGAAAT
>JAKBCP010000080.1 GCA_021807645.1 bacterium | reverse complement strand
TTACGGCGTGCACGCGTCGAGCACCGACTGTAGACGGACGCCGAACCGTGCATCGATGCTGCCTTCGTGCAGCTCGAGGAGCGCATCTCCCGGCACGAGCGAATCATCGCGACGGCAGGGAAGCAATGCGTCGGGCCAGCGCGCGGCATCGTCGGGATGGAGGCGCACGCAGAGCGGATCGCCGAGCATTTCGTCGCGAATGCGTTCGACGATGGCGGCGATCTCGCACGGAGCGAGTTGCAACTCGCGAGCCAGAACGCCCGCCGCGATATCGCGTAACAATCGCGCGCAGGCAGCATCGAGCGCATCGTTCAGGCGCGCGTACCAACGCGCGCTCTCGCCGAGAACGTGGGCAACGGCCTCGTCGCAGGATGGGTCGTCCGTTCGCGCGCGCGCTTCGGGGACGGGCGCGGTCGGCGGTTCCGCGTCAACGAGCAACGCGCCGGTCTCGCGCTGCGCGCACGTGCCGATGCGATCGAACCAACGGTCGAGCGCGATAAATTCATCGCCTCCCACGTTAGAAAAACTCCTCGGCGCTCGGCACCAACGGGCTGCGCGTACGCGCCATATTGCGGAGAATCGCGGCGCGCTCTTCGGGCGGATAGAGTTCGAGTACGGCGGCAACGGTCGATGCCGGGAGCGCGGACATCATCGCCGCGGCGGCATGCGGCGGTTCGTCGCGCAGTGCGCCGCGCAGCGCGGTCGGCGCATACCCGCCGAATTCGGCAACCGCCGGACGCGTTCGCAGCGCGCGCATCGCCGTGCGCGCCGCCCAACGGAACGGCGAACGCATCGCCCGCAAAACCAAGAGCCCCGCAAGGGACGCAACCAGCGTCGGTAACAACGGAACGATCGCCCCGTATGCCAGCCACCAGCCGTCGCGGACGATCGGTTGCTTCCGCGCGAACGGCAACGCTTCGACGACGAGGCGATCCCCGCGACGCGCATCGATACCGGCGGCAGCGCTCACGAGTTCGCGGATCGCCGCGATATCGGCGACCCGTCGCGCGTCGACCAACACCGCAACATCGCGCCGACGCAAGCTGCCCGCCGGAAACGATTCGCGCATGCGTCGCTGCGCGAGGCCGCGTTGGCGGCGCGCGCTCGAGCGGTCGTAGCCCATGCCGCCTTTACGATAGCGTTCGTTTGTGCTGCTCTCGCTGAGCGCGCCCGGCCCATAGGGAGCGCGCGTGAGCGTGGAGATGCTGCGTGTCGCCGGATCGCGCTCCTCGACGACCCGCACGATCGTGCTGCCGACGCCGAAGGCACGATCGAGCGCGCCCTGCAAGGTCGCCTGCAGCCGCGTACCGGCGGCGGCGCCGACGACGTTCGAGCGTTCGAATGCATTGCCTCCGTCGTCGAGCAACGTTACCCGCTGCGCCGTCAAACCGGGTACGCTTGCAGCGACGAAGCGACGGATACCGCGCGCTTCGGTCGCATCGATCTGCATTCCGGCGACAACGCGTACGCGTACGCTCGCCGTCGCCGGCGTCGCGCTTTCGTCGGCGAACGCCGCTCGGCGCGCGGGGGCGATGATGACGCGCGCATCGCGAATGCCGTGCATGCCGCGCAGCGCGCGTTCGATATCGCCGGCGAGTCCGACCCGCGTCTGCGCGTCGACGACGCTTTGCGGCGTGAGCACGCCGATACCGGCGAGCGCCTCGGTGCTGTCGGGGACGTGATCGTGCGGCAAACCGACCAGCGCGAGGCGCAGCAGCAGCGCGCTGCGCCTCCCCGCCGCGACGACGACGTTACGGTGAACCGGAGTGAAGGGCTCGTTCCAGGCCGCGAGCTGCTCCTCGATCTCGGCGAGCTGCGCCGGGTAAAGCGGGTTTGAAAACAACGCGCTGCGCGCCGGGTGCGTCGCGATACCGATCGCGGTGCTCGCTACTGCGGCAAGCAGCAACGCCGCGCCGAGCGCCGCACGCGTTCGTCCGCCCAGGGCGTTCCAGCGACGCAGCCACGGTGCAAGCGACTCCACCCTACACCTGCATCGTCAGGATCGATTGTAGGGCTTGCGCCGCGTGCTGCAACTCTGCTGCGGCGACCTCGACGGCGACATCGGCTTTCGCACGCGCGTAGACCGCGTCGCGAAGCGAACCGTGCCCCGCGGCAAAAGCATCTTCGGCTTGCGAACCTTTTCGGAGCGTCGCCCCAAGTGCATCGACGATCTCGGCGAACGCTCCTTTCCCCCTGTCGGAGGTCGGCGAAACCAGCGCCGCGTCGGGAAGCAGCGGACGAACGGTCACGGTTGTTCCACCGCGATCGTGCGTTCGATCGTTCGCTTGCCGATCGAAAAGAGTGCGGCGTCAGCGGCGTAGGCACGCGAAGCGTCGAGCACGTCGACCATCTCCGTAACAAGATTGACATCGCGCGTCGCTTCGCGCTTCGCCCCGAGAAAACGTAACCGTCGCTCGCCCTGCGCGTCGCGCACCATCGCGAAGGTCGGCACGCTGCGGGCATATCGTCCGCGCGGCCCCGCCGCCTGCGCGGCGGCGACGTTGCGCGCGTACACGTCGAGCGCGCTGCGCTGCGCCTGCATCGCATCGGCGGCGCTACCCAAAAGATCGAGCGTCATCGCGCGGCCTTCGCGATCTCGCCGAGGCGCGCGTGCATCGCCGCGAGCAAGGCATCGCCGAAGAGCGCGCTGCGCGCGAGCTCGGCCATCGCGCGCTCGCCGGTGCCGCCCGCGGCTTGGCTGCGCGCGAGCGCGTTACTCGCGGCTGCAAGCCCGGCGTCGGCGTGGGCGAAACCGGGTTGAAGGGATGCTGCTACGTCAAACATGCAGGCATCGTACCGCCCGCATATCGACGCGTTATTTCCGCAACGTTACCGCGGCGTGACGCGCGGGAGGCCGATGCGCGTGCGCGGGATACCCAGGAGCAACCGGGTCACCTCGTCATAATTCGCGATGCCGCTTGCAACGTGGTTGCTCTTGAGATAATGGTTATAGGTTCCCCACGAAAAGCGGGCGAAGGCGAGGTTGAGGTTGCGCGCGTTGCGTGCGCGAATCGCCGCGAAATCGCTCCACACCAACGGCGTAAACGTGTTTTTCGCATACTGCGGCAACGGTGGAAGCGCGAAGAGCACGCTCATCCACCCGGAATACTCCGCAATCGGGTCAGGGTCGCGCAGGCAGGCGAGCGCGCCGATGTAGTTCGCTTCATCCTCGCGTGCGAAACCCGCGACGTGCGACCATTCGTGCGCGAGATCGAACGGTACCTCGAACCAAAGCAGATCCGGGGCGAGTTGCGATTCCAAGGTGAGCGGATTGATGAACCCCTCGGTACCATTGAGCGACATAAACGGGCCGACGATCGTCCATTTCGGTGCGCCGACATGCGGGTTCCAGCGGTCGCCGAGCGCGCGCACCACCGGCAGCCACGCCGCTCGCAGTTCGGCACGATCGTATCCGACGCGTTCACGCGCGTGCGCGAGCGGCGCGAGTGCATTGAGTTCGGCGATCGCCTTGACGCGCAGCGCCGCTACCGCGCGTGGATTTACCGCGGCGGCATCGAAGGTGCCTATCCGCGCTTCGATCGGCGCGCGCGCGTAATTCCATCCCCACGCGATCTCAAACCAAGCATAGGCAACCAAGAGCACGAGCATCGCATCGAAGAGCCCGCGCAATCCGCGCCGGAGCGCGAGGAGGAAGAACGCAAGCAGCGCGAGCACCGCGATATCGCCGAGCGAGAACGGGAACGGCGCGGCGATCGCGCGCGCGATATGCTGCCAGACCGGGTAGCCGCCGTTGACGTAACTGCGCTCGATCCATGCGGCGCCGGGGTGGATGGATGCGACGACGCCCGCCGCGCTCAGAAGAGCGAGACGGGCGCCGAGGGCAAAGCGAGTCTTTAGCGCTTGCTGAATTGGAAGCGTTTGCGGGCGCGTTTGCGGCCGTACTTCTTCGATTCTTTTTCGCGCGGATCGCGAGTGAGCAGGCCGTGCTTGCGCATCGTGCCTTTGCTGGCTTCGTCCATCACGACGAGCGCGCGGGCGATGCCGTGCCGAATCGCGCCGGCCTGTCCGGTTACTCCGCCGCCCTCGGTTTTCACGATGACGTCGTAGCGCGAACGGCTCTCGAGCGCTTCGAGCGGCTGGCAGACGATCTGCTGCAACTGCGGGCGCGGGAAGTATTCATCGAACGGTTTGTTGTTGACGGTAATCACGCCTTGGCCTAACGCCATGCGGACGCGCGCTACCGCGCGCTTGCGACGACCGGTCGCCTGAACGAACTCGCTCACGAAATCTCCTCGAGCAGCGATTTGGGCTGCTGCGCAGTATGGGTGTGCTCGGTTCCGGGATAGACGCGCAGGCGCGTGAGCTGGACGTCGCGCATGCGATTGGTCGGGAGCATTCCGCGAACGGCCTTCTCGATGAGGCGTTCGGGATGCTTCTCGTGAATCTGGCGCGCCGTCTGGGTGGTGAGACCGCCCGGGAAGCCGCTGTGACGATGATAGACCTTCTGCTCCCACTTATTGCCGCCGAGTTCGATCTTTTCGGCGTTGATGACGACGACGTGGTCGCCGGCGTCGATGTGCGGGGTCCAGGTGGGCTTGTGCTTGCCCGAGAGGGCGCGCGCGATCCGCACCGCGAGGGTGCCTAAACGCTGCCCGGCGGCATCGACGATAAACCAATCGTGCGTTGCCTGCGCCGTTGTCTGTTGGTAAGTCCGCATATCGAGGCTTCCTAGAGTTCTGAATGAAGGGACAAGAAGGGAACCGCCGCGGGGCTAGCCCGCGACAACCTCCGGATTCTACCCGGGAACCGGAGCAGCGTCAAGCGCCACGGAGGCAGGAAGGGGCGGTTATGAAGTCGATCCGCTGCGCCCCCGCATCCGCCGTATCACGAAGAGCGAGTAGAGGACGACCGCGGCGAGCCCGGGGAGGGTCAGCGCGAACGTCATACCGAGCGCGCCGGGGCCGGGCCCTGCGTCGGTGATAGCGATGCCGCCGCTCCCGGCCGGGAACGCCGGCAAAAGGTAGGGGTACATCGTCGCCGCCGCCGCGAGCACGAGGGAGGCGAGAAAGATCGCCGAGGCGGCGAAGGCCGCGCCGGGCTTCCCGACCCGCGTAAACCAATGCACCCCACCGAGCGCGAGCAGCGAGAGCACGGCGATCGGGGCGAGCTGCATGGGGTTGCGGGCCGCCGCCCCGCTCGGCAGCAGCAGGCTCGCCAGCGTGGTGAGGCTGTACAGCAGCAGCACGCCCCACCAGAGC
>JAKBCP010000079.1 GCA_021807645.1 bacterium | reverse complement strand
CGATCGGCTATGTGGACCAAAGCGTGCTCGACAACGGCCTGCCGAAAGTAAAAGCCGCCAACGAAGCATTTGCGAAGTATGCCCAGCAGCAACGCGCCATTTATGCCGCGAAAATGCAGAAGGCGACCACGAGCGCCGAAAAGCAGCAGATCTCGGTAGAGTTCAACAAGGTTCTCGCCGACGAACAAAACACGTTACTCAAGCCGCTGGTCTCGAAGGTGCGCGCGATTACCGCAACGATCGCCGAGAAGAAACATCTGCTCGTCGTCGTCGACAAGGGCGATATCGTTTTCGGCGGCACGGACATCACGCAAGATGTGAGGAATGGCCTCAATCACTAGACTTCTCGCGGGCGTGCTTCTGGTCGGCGTGGTTGCCTGCAGCCACGTCGATGTTTCTTCGCCCAACATTCGCGGCATCGCCTACGTCAACACCAACAAAGCGACGAAGGCGCATCCGCTCTATGCGCAACTTCAAGATCTCGATGCGGCGATCGCCGCGATCGATCTCTCCGCTGCCGTGCCGATGGTGCCGAAATCTCCGCAAGAGATGAAAGCCGATATCGCGAGCATCAAAGCGCAACTCGCGCAGGCCGAGCAGCAGAGCTCGCAGGCGGTCGCCGCACTCCAAAGTCGTTTGGCGAAGGAAGAGCGTATCGAGGTCGCCGCGGCGCTCCGTTCGGCGGGGCTCAATGCCGCCGCGCAAGCGTATGAATCGGCACCGCTGATCTCCTCGGCGGCGCAGGCACAAGCGATTGAAAAATCGGCCGCGAGCGATCTGCAGAGCTATCAAAAATCGGTCGTCGAACAAGGACAGGCGACGATGGGCGCGCTGGAAAAGCGTTTGCACGAACAGGCGCAGGGGCGCTTTCAAACGCGCGCCGCGCAATACGCTCGCGAGGAGTCGGATCTCTCGTTGCGGCTCTCGCAACAGGATGCCAACCAACGCCTAGCGTTGCAGACGAAGCTCAACAATCTCGCCCTCGACGACGCGCAGCGGAAATCCATTACGGCGCAGCTCAAGGCGATCGACCAGAACGAGAAGTCGCAGGTCGATGCGATGCGCGCGCGCCATCAGAAAGAGCTTCAAGCCTATCAGAACCAGCTGCAAGCCGGGATCATGAAGCAGATTCGCGCGCACGCAACAACGCTTCAGGCGCAGACGCAAACGCAACTCCAGGCACGTCAGAAGCAAGTGTCGCAGCAGTTGGCGGCGCTCTCGGGCCCGCGCTTGCCGGCGAATTTACCGGCGGCGACGAAGGCGCAGCTCGAACAGATCGCCTCCACCCTACAGCAGCGTTATCAAGCCGATCTCACGAAGATCTCCAACCAGTTCGACCAGACGCGCAGCGACCTCGAGGCGCAGTACGAAGCGCTCAACGGCGTCGATGTCGGTGCCGTCGGCGCTGCGAAGCAGCAACGGGATAAGCTCGCAAAAGAGCGCGGCGACCTCTACAAGAAGATCGAAGATCAGATCGCGGCCGCAGCGCGGCGCATCGCTAAACGTGACGGTTTTTCCGTCGTCCTCCTCGACCCCATCGCACATCCGGGCGGCTACGACCTCACCGGAGATGTTATCTCCTCTCTCAAGAGCACAGGAACGTGAAGAAGAGCATTATCGCACTTGCCGGACTCATCAGCATCGTCGGCTGCGCGTCGTCGAGCCCCATCGGGCTCGTCGATATCAATCGCATCACGACGAACTGGACCGAGTTCCAGACCGATCAGAACCACCTGTATGCCGACGAGCAACGCATCGCTGCAAGTAAAGCGAGCAACGCTCAGAAGGCAAGCCAAGTCGCCGCGCTGCAGAAGAAATACGGCGCGTTGACGGTGCAACTCACCGATCAGATTCGCGCCGCTGCGGCGAAAGTTGCGGCGAAAAAGAACCTGAAACTCGTGCTTACGCGCGAGGGCGTCGGTTACGGCGGAACCGATATCACCGCCGACGTGGAAAAAGTTCTCGGCATTACCGATACGGCTTCGCCGAAACCCTCAGGTTCGTAACCGCAGTGCTCGGGAAGCTCGGCGAGATCGCCCGGCGCCTGGGCGGTACGGTTATCGGTGACGCCGAGGTCGAGATCCTCACCGTCAGCGCCGTCGATGAAGCAGGGCCCGGGGCCCTAACGTTCGCCGTCGATGCGCGTTACTTGCAGGCTGCGTTACGCAGTAACGCCTCCGCGGTGCTCGCCGATGCGCGCGCACTTCCCGAGCCCGCGCCGACCGGCAAGCCGCTCGTCGTCGTCGAAGATGCGCGCATCGCGTTGGTCGGCCTGCTCGCGGCGTTGCGCGCGCCGCGCCCGGTCGGCCCCTATCGCGATCCCTCCGCCTCGATCGATCCAAGCGCGGTCATTGCCAGCAATGCCTATATCGGTCCGCACGTTACCGTCGGCCCCGGCAGCGAGATCGCTGCCGATTGCGCGCTCGAAGCGGGTGCGTACGTCGGTGCAGCGGTGAAGATCGGCATCGGCAGCTGGCTGCATCCGCACGCACGCGTGCTCGACCGCTGCATCTTGGGAGCGGGTGTGGTGCTCTACCCCGGCGCGACGATCGGCAGCGAGGGCTTCGGCTGGGCGTTCGTCGACGGTCGTCTCGAACGTATTCCGCAGGTCGGCAACGTCGAACTCGGCGATCGCGTCGAGATCGGTGCGAATAGCTGCGTCGATCGCGCGCAGACCGGTAGCACCCGCGTCGGCGAGGGAACGAAGATCGATAATCTCGTGCAGATCGGCCACAACTGTCGGCTCGGCAAGCACGATGCGTTCGCTGCGCTCAGCGGCCTCGCCGGCTCCACGGTGGTCGGCGACTACGTTCGCGTCGGCGGGCAGACCGGCTTCAAAGGACACATCACGGTCGGTTCTCGCGTGACCATCGGCGGCCAGAGCCAGATCTGGAGCGACGTTCCCGACGACGCATTCGTTTCCGGCGCTCCCGCGCGCGATCATCGCGATCGTTTGCGGTTGGAGGTCGCAATTAAGAACCTGCCCAAGCTGATCGCTCGTGTCGACGCACTCGAACGTGCCGCGCGCGAACGCGACGACCGGTAAGCGCGCACCGTGAATCAAAAAACGCTTGCGTCGCCGTTTCATTTCTCGGGCGTCGCGCTTCACACGGGCGCGCAGGTCGAGGTCGATGTAGCGCCGGCAGCCGCGGACGCGGGCATTACGTTCGTGCGCGACGGCGTCGAGATTCCCGCTCTCGCGGAGAACGTCGTCGAAACGTCGCGAGCGACGGTGCTCGGCGTCCGCGGGATGACCGTTTCGACGGTGGAGCATCTGCTCTCGGCGCTCTTCGGCATGCAGGTGGACAACGCGCGGATTTCGATTTCGGGGCCGGAGGTTCCGGTCGTCGACGGAAGCGCGCAATGGTTCGTTGGGCAGATCGAACGCGTCGGCGTACGCGATCTCGGCGTGTCGCGCGCGCGCGTTACGCTCGATGCGCCGATCCTCGAACGCGACGGCGACCGCCTGATTATCGCCCTTCCCGCCGAGCGCTTTTCGTTGCGATGCATCGTCGATTTCCCGCACCCGGTCGGCTCGGAATATCTCGCGTTGACGCTCGACGAAGCGACATACGCGCGCGAGGTCGCCGGCGCGCGCACCTTTGGCTATCTTCACGAGGTCGAAGCGCTGCGCGCACGCGGGCTCGCCCAGGGCGGATCGCTGGAGAACGCGGTCGTTTTCGGCCCTGACGGACCGTTGCAAACGCTGCGCTGGTCCAACGAAGTCGTCCGCCATAAAATGCTCGATCTCATCGGCGACCTTGCGCTCGTCGGCGCCTGGCCGCAATGCGAGATCGTCGCTATCAAGAGCGGGCATGCGTTGCACGCTCGTATGTCGTCGCGCTTGCGCGAACGATTGCTTTCCAAGCCGCTCTCGGAGGTCTCTTCATCGTGAAAAACGAGATGGACATTCGGCAGATTCTCGAAATCTTGCCGCACCGCTTTCCGCTGCTTCTGATCGATCGCATTCTCGAACTCGAACCGATGGTGCGCGCTCGGGGATATAAAAACGTCACCTATAACGAGCCGGTCTTCACCGGACATTTCCCGAGCAACCCCTTGCTGCCCGGCGTCTACATGCTCGAAGCGATGGCGCAGCTCGGCGGCTGCGTGGTGATGGAGCCGGGCGAATTCGCTCGCAAGACGCCCTATCTTGCAGGCATCGATCATGCGAAGTTCCGTCGTCCGGTTATTCCTGGAGATCGCTTGATGATGGAGGTGCGCTTGACGCGCCACCGGCGTAATATCGGTTGGGTCGAGGCTGAAGCAAGCGTCGACGGCGAGTACGTTTGCTCGGCGGAATTAATGTTCTCCATCGCACCCGATCCGCGCGTTTACGGTGCCGAAGCGTCGGTCTTGACGGCGTAGGGAACGATGATTCACCCAACCGCTATCGTTCATCCCGAAGCCCGCGTCGGCCGAAGCGCGGAGATCGGCCCGTATTGCGTGGTCGGCAAACACGTGACCATCGGCGAGCGCACGCTGTTGCAAGCGCACGTCGTCATCAACGGTTGGACGACGATCGGCGACGACTGCACGATCTATCCCTTTACCACGATCGGCGCCGCCTCCCAAGATCGAAAATATCACGGCGAGCGCGCCTACACGCGCATCGGGCACCGCACGACGATTCGCGAATACGTCAGCATCCAACGGGCGACCGGAAGCGATGAAGTCACGGCGGTCGGCGACGACTGCCTGCTGCTCGCCTACGTTCACATCGCGCATAATTGCATCGTCGGAAACCACGTGACGATGAGCAATCTCGCGCAGCTTGCCGGGCACGTCGTCGTGCGCGATCACGTCACGATCGGCGGCATGGCGGGCATCCACCAATTTACGCGTATCGGTGATTACGCGATGCTCGGCGGCGCGAGCAAAGTCACCAAAGACGTTCCGCCCTTTCTGTTAGTCGAGGGAAACCCCGCCGAGGTCTATGGGCTCAACAGCGTCGGCCTGCGCCGCGCGCAATTTTCGGTTGAAGATCGCAACGAACTCCGTGCCTTCCACGACCTGCTCTACAAATCGAACCTCAACGTTTCACAAGCCGTCGAAAAAATGAAAGAGCGCGTATCGACCGATGCGGGGCGCACCTTCGTTGCCTTTTTGGAGGAGCCGCCAAACGATTCGAGCCGCGGCATCCTCAAGTAAGAGCGGACGGTGAGCGCGCCGCGACGAATTTTTTTCTCGACCGGCGAGCCGTCGGGAGAGTTGGCAGCGCTTGCGTTGGCCGACGCGATGCGTGCGCGGGA
>JAKBCP010000078.1 GCA_021807645.1 bacterium | reverse complement strand
AAGAACGGGCGGGCGATGGGCGATCACGTTCGTGCGCCTAAACTAGCCGACGGTCGGGGGAAAAATGGCTGCGACGATGATGGTGATGACGGCTGCGGTGACCATGGAAGTCTCCCTCTTGATGAGCTACGGTGAAAGTGAACGACTTCATCGTAGGCGTTTCGACGCGGCCTATCCATCACCCAAATTAGTGAGATCGTTACATGGACTGTCGCTAGCGAATCAGGCCCATCCGGGTAGCGACAAGGATTGCCTCCTGCCTGTTCCGTGCCTGAAGTTTCCGAAATATTGCGTGAGTGTGGGACCGGATCGTCTCAAGGCTACGGCCGCTCTCATCGGCAAGGTTTTTCGGCGTCTTACCACTCGCCAAGCCTTGAAGGATCGAGAGCTCCGCCCTGGTCAGCGTTCCACGGGTCGATTTGCTTGCTATTTGCCCGAGAGCTCCATCGAGTAGCCGGGCGAATCCCACGCGGCCGGCTTTCCGCAATCGTTCAATTGCCATACTTGCTGCCTCGTAAGTGGATGAAACTGCCAACTCCTGCGCGGCTCGGCATAGAGCCGAATCCCACGGGCGCTGTGCACGCTTCGGTATATGGCGGTTTGCGAGGCTTGCGCGACCAAGAATTATTTCGGAAAGTCCGAGGTGTGTTCTGGCTGCGACATCGAGATTTTTATCCAGGGCTGTCCTCGGAAGGACGCCGATGCGTGACTTTGCGATATACGTGATTGCTTCGTCGCGTTCGTTTGCCAAAGATAAGAACAGAGCTATTGCGGCCCGAGTGCTACGCAATTCGAACTGATCTTCGACAACGTGTTCTGCAGCTATTAGACCAAGCGCGGCGTCCTTGTAGCGGCGTTCCCATCCTCGAAAAATCGCATGCGAATACGCAAAGAAAAAATCGTTGCGATAGGCTTGACCTCCCAGTTCTATCGTTTGGAGCGTGCGCGCAGCCTTCGCTTCGTCCCCTTGCTCAACGTCAATTGTGAATTGCACGCGACGAGCATATGCTAATAATTGTCTATCGCCGATACGCACGGCGGCCGCTGCCATTTCCTCGGCGTACGAACGCCCGAGCGTAAAATCGTCGCGGAATATCGTTGTTAGAGAGCAGAGGATACTGTATAGATGCGCTTCAAGGGCGGAATCGCCAAGTCGTTGGGCTTGACGGAGAGTGTCCATCGCAATTCGTTCGGCGTCGACGGGTCGGTCGCAATGGAACGCGACCCAAGCCGCGCGCATCGAGACGCGGGCGACGAGATCTTCCTCCCCCTCGACGCTGACCTCTTCGAGTGCGGCGCGGACTTCATCCCACGCTTTCTCGAGATTTCCGGTCACGACGAGTGCGAGCGCATGAATGCTGCGCGCGTCGGCGCGGCTCATCGCGCTGCCCTCGTCAACCGCCGGGGCGATCGCCGCGAGCGCCTCCGGGCGCGCGAGGTTGATGTAGAGCAGGCTCAGGCGTCGCGAGAGCGCGGAATGGAGCTCGGGGTCGCGGCAGGCCCGTATTGCGGCGAGGTAGAGTTGTTCGGAGCGATCGACGTTGCCGTGAAACGCCTCGAGTGCGGCGCGGACGCCGAGCAACATCGGCTCGCCGCGTCGCCGTTCCAGCGAGACGGCGTGCAACGCCTGTTCGACGCTCTCCCAGCGTCCGGCGTCGAGCAAGGCGAAGCCCTCCTGCGCCAGCAACGCATCGATCCGCTCCGGCGCATAGGTGCGCGCGAGGTCGAGCGCCTCGCCGGTGCGACCGCAGGCGGCGAGCGCGGCGACCACGCGCGAAAGAATCGCCGTCCGCTCCTGCGGCGTCGCCGAACGGACGATCGCCTCGGTCGCGAGATCGTGGAGGCTGACGCGCGTCGGTGCGTCGTGAATCGGGAAGGCGGACTCCCGTAGCCAGCGGAGCGCGGCATGCGGTTCGGCGATGCCGCAGCGCTCGAGGAATTCGGCGTCGATCCAGCGCGCAAATGCGGCGATCAGTGCGAGTTCGCGCCACTGCGGCGGCGATTCGCTGGCGAACTGCTCGGCGAGGTAGGCAAACGCCATCTCCCGCGTCATCGCTTGCAGCGCGATCAAGTCGCCGGCGCGTTCGGCGGCGCGTTGCGCGAAGCGCAGGACGATCGGCCACCCGTCGGCAAGCGAGAGCGCCGCGCGGATCGCTCCCTCGTCGAGCTGCGGGGCTCGTTCGGCGAGCAGCGCTCGCGCCTCGGCCGGTTCTAAGGCGAGGTCGTCGGCGGCGACGGCAAGCGATGCGTCGCCGGCGGCGAGCCAGTTTCCCCACGGCAGCGGCAGAGCGCGCCGCGAGATCAAGAGCCAGCGTGCTTCGTGCAGACGTTCGATCAACGCGGCGAGCAGCGCCATCGAGAGCTGGTCGTCGAGGAGGAGATGGAGATCGTCGATTGCGAGCAGCGGTTCGAGATCGAGGCGGTGGGCGCAGAACCAGTCGACGAGCGCACGCACGCTCTCGTCGCTGCGCGCCTCCTTCAACAGCTTGGCGAGCGCGACGCGGGAGAGTTCGAAGGCATCGGCGAGCAAAAAAGCGAGCGCTCCGCTCTCGGCCGGTGCATCGCGAACCTCGATCCAACGAACCGGGTGAGCGGCGCAGGCCGCTCGCGCGGCGGTGCTTTTCCCCCAGCCTGCCCCAGCTTGAATGCGCGCTATGCGAAAACGTAGCGCGGCGGAGACGGCGATCTCGGCGCGGCTTTTCGGCGCACCGATCTCACCGATCCGTTTACCAGATGCCAAGGGCGACCTTCACATCGTCGCTCGCCATGGTTTTAGGATCCCACGGTGGGGAGAAGGTGATCTCGACTTTGACGCTTTCGACGCCTTCGACCGCCTTCGTTCGATCTTCGACCGATTGCTTGAAGAGCGGACCGACCGGGCACATCGGTGAGGTCAACGTCATCGTCACGGTTACGTGCTCGCCATTCGCGCCTTCGACGGTGACGTCGTAGAGCAATCCCAATTCGATAATTCCCAGGTTGAGTTCCGGATCTTTGACCTCTGCGAGTGCTTCGCGGACTTGGTCGACGGTTGGCATGGGCTGCTCTTTCTACTTTACAAACGCTGCGATAGGCTTTCGGAACCTACGCGCCGTAGGGTGCCGATGTGTCTATGCGCCGTACGGGATTGCTCTCCATCATCACCTTCCTCCTTGCGCTCGCTCCGGGGGTCGCGCTCGCGGGCGCGTCGGTTGCCGGGGGGCTGGCCGTCACCAGCCAGCCGAGCTCGACCGGGGGAATGGCGATCCTGAGTAGCGGGCCGTCGATCCCGCTGCTGCCGATCGATTTCCAAGGGAGCCTCGCGGTGCCGCTGACCAAGAACGGTGGTTTCGCTTTGACCGCCGAGATGCGCGGTTTCACCGGCGGCGGCTTCGGCGGCGCCTATTTCGGGGGCGGAGTCGGCGTGGGTACGATCGGCACCACCCACACCATGGGGCCCGTGCTGACGGTCTTTGCCGGCAAGTCGATCGCGCCGTTTACCTCGCTGGAGATCCGCCTCTACCAGGCGACACGGGATGGGGGCAGCACCATCGGGTTCGTCGGGCTGCGCTTCGGGCTGTAACGAGCGAAACTTTATGCGCGTTCTACGGTTGGAGAGAGTAAGAGGAGACGAGTAAAGATGTCGATGTGGGAACCGTTCACCGAGCGGGCGCGCCGGAGTATCGTTTTAGCTCAGGAAGAGGCGCAGCGTCTCGGCAATAATTATATTGGTACGGAGCACATCTTGCTCGGAATCATCTCCGAGGGCGAGAGCCTCGCGGCCAAAGTGCTCGAATCGCTCGGCGTCAACCTGGCGAAGGTCCGTCAAGAAGTCGAGGCGATCGTCGGGCGCGGCGGGCAGTCGATGCAGCAAGAGATGGTCTTTACGCCGCGCGCCAAGCGCGTGATCGAACTCGCGTTTGAAGAGGCGCGTCAGCTCAACCACAATTATATCGGCACCGAGCATCTCTTGCTCGGGCTCATTCGCGAGGGCGAAGGCGTCGCCGCGCGCGTGCTCGCTAATCTCGGGGTCGATCCCGCAAAGGTGCGCGTGCAGACTACCTCGCTGCTGGGGAGCGAATCGCAGACGCCGGTCCCCAAAGGCAAGAGCAAGACGCCGACGCTCGATACCTACGGGCGCGATCTCACGCAACTCGCGCGCGACCGCAAACTCGATCCGGTCATCGGACGGGCGAACGAGATCGAGCGCGTAATTCAGATTCTCTCGCGCCGCACCAAGAATAACCCGGCGCTCATCGGCGAACCGGGCGTCGGAAAAACGGCGATCGCCGAAGGGCTCGCCCAACGGGTGATCTCGGGCGAGATTCCCGAACCGCTGCGCGACAAGCGCGTGATCACGCTCGATCTCGCCGGCCTCGTCGCCGGAACGAAATATCGCGGCGAATTCGAAGAGCGCATGAAACGCGTGATGGACGAGATCCGCAATGCCGCCGGCGAAATCATCCTCTTTATCGACGAGTTGCACACGCTCGTCGGAGCGGGCGCCGCCGAAGGTGCGATCGATGCCAG
Source organism: bacterium (assembly GCA_021807645.1). Taxonomy (GTDB): domain Bacteria; phylum Vulcanimicrobiota; class Vulcanimicrobiia; order Vulcanimicrobiales; family Vulcanimicrobiaceae; genus JABEUX01. The sequence goes on along the minus strand of JAKBCP010000078.1, from coordinate 776 downwards.
CAACATTATCAAACCGGCGCTCGCGCGCGGAGAGCTGCAATGCATCGGCGCGACGACGCTCAACGAGTTCCGGAAGTACATCGAAAAAGACAGCGCGCTCGAGCGTCGCTTCCAACCCGTTATGGTCGGCGAGCCCAGCCTCGACGAGACCGTCGAGATCCTCAAGGGGCTGCGCGAGCGCTACGAACAGCACCACAAGGTGCGCATCACCGATGAGGCGCTCGTTGCCGCCGCGAAGCTCTCGGATCGCTACGTCACCGATCGCTTCTTGCCCGATAAGGCCGTCGATCTCATCGACGAAGCGGGTTCGCGCGTGCGCTTGCAGGCGACGTTGCCGCCGCGCGAACTGCGCGAACTCGATACGCAGATCCGCAACGTCGTCTCCGACCGCGAGAGTGCGGTGAAGGCGCATGATTTCGATCGTGCGACGGCATTGCGCGAACAAGAAGAGCGCCTGCGTCTCGAACGCGGTAAACTCGAACACGATTGGAAAGAAGCGCGCGCCGCGAGCGAAGGCAAACTCGAAGTCACCGAGGCCGATATCGCGCATATCGTTTCGTCGTGGACGAAGATTCCGGTGAGCCGGCTCGCGCAAGCGGAAACGCAAAAGCTCCTGGAGATGAAGGAATCGCTGCACAAGCGCATCGTCGGACAGGACGAGGCGATCGAGGTCATCACCCGGGCGATCCGTCGCTCGCGCGCCGGCCTCAAGAATCCGAATCGACCGATCGGCTCGTTCATCTTCCTCGGCCCCACCGGCGTCGGCAAGACCGAGG
>JAKBCP010000077.1 GCA_021807645.1 bacterium | reverse complement strand
CGAAGCCCCGGATGATCGAACGGCGGTGTCGAGGCGACTTTCGTGGGATCGATCGTCATGCTGCTCGCGGGAGGTTTGAAGCTCTCGCCGACCTGCAGGGCGATGAGGATGAGAAAGAATGCGGCGAGCGTGACAACGCCCAGACCGAGGAAGATTTTCTCAAGCCGATGGACGTGCATCGCCTACCACCTCGATTGGGAGAGCGCGAGAAGCGCTACCCACGAAATGACGATTAAACCGAGGATGACGAGCACGAACCCAAAGGTCGTTCGGTAGGTTGGTTCGTTCATACCCCCGAGTTTAGCCGCGAACTGGGCGCCTTCGAGGAAGAAAAACTCGGGTCGTATTCTCGACTTCTTCTCAACTCCACCGAGCGTTCCGCAGTTTATCCGCCGGCGACCCACCGCGCGAAGAGAAAGGCAACGCCCGATGCCACGCCGCCGATCGCGAGCGTCTGGAGGGCGGCGAGCCAGGGCGCGATTCCCGTGAGTCGCCCCTTCACCGCTCCGAAGAGGGCGAGCGCGATTCCGGTAAGGAGCGCCGAAACGACGAACGCTTCGTTCGACGCAGCGATCAACGCATAGGGCGCGAGCGGAATCACTCCACCGACGACGTACGAGAGACCGATCGTGATTCCGGAGAGTACCGCGCGGTGCTTCTCCGGGCGCTCGAGCCCAAGTTCGAAGCGCATCATAAACTCCACCCAACGTTCGCGATCCGAGCAAATCGTGTCGACGGTTTGTTTGAGGAGATCCTCACTAAGACCGTAATGCGAGAGCACCTCGGCGACCTCCGCACGCTCGGTCTCGGGAAGGTGCTCCGCTTCGTAATATTCGCGCGCGAGTTCGTTCTCGTAATGATCGCGGTCGGTTCGCGTTGCGAGATATCCACCAAGCCCCATCGAGATGCCGCCCGCCGCCAACTCGGCAACGCCGGCGGTAACGACGATATGCGATGCAGCGAGGGCACCGGCGATACCGGCAGCGAGTGCGAAGGGTACGGTGAGCCCATCGGACATACCGATAACGACGTCGCGCAGCGTCGCCGTCGATGAAAGGTGTCGCTCGGGGTGCGGGGGCTTGGAGAGCATCTGCGTCCGCTTGGCTTCGTGATTCGCGGTTGCCTGCTTGGACTCGCTCGAATTCCAGCGATGCGCACGCAACGATTCTTTTCGGAGGAAGCATCCTTCGAGCACTCGGCGAAAGACGAGCATCTGCGAGGAAAGAGAGGCACGCGTGGGGTTTCCCTCCTACGATCGCATCGTCGAAGCATTGGCCATCGAGTCGCCGCTTCCGATGGTCGTCGCCGATGCAGCGGAACGACACGTCATCGAAGGCGCGCTCGCCGCGGCGAGTGCCGACATCGTCGAGCCGATTTTCATCGGCGAGCCGAGCGCGGTGCGGAATCTTCTCGCGGAGCTTGGGGAGAAGCGTTCGTTCACCATCATCCCTGCGGCAAGCGGCGAGGAGGCCGCCTCGCTCGCCGTCGAGCAGATCGTCAACGGGCGAGCAAAAGCGCTGATAAAGGGCCACGTGCATACCGATACGTTTTTGCACCCGATTCTCGCACGGCTTCGTACGACGAAGCGGCTCTCGCACGTTTTCGTGGTCGAGATGGAACGCTACGCGAAGCCGCTTCTTCTCACCGACGGTGCGATCAACGTTGCTCCCGATCTCGCGACAAAGACGGCTATCCTGCAAAACGTCATCGAGTTTGCCGTCTCGATGGGGCTCGCCGTACCGAAAGTCGCGCTCCTCTCGGCGGTCGAAACGGTGAAAGCGACGATTCCATCAACGCTCGACGCCGCAGAGCTCGTTGCGAACGCCGCACGCGGGCTTTTCGCGCCGGCGCTCCTCGCCGGACCGTTGGCATTCGATTGCGTCGTTTCGCGCGAAGCAAGTGCGGTGAAGGGGCTCAGCGGCCCGGTTCCGGGAGATGCCGATATCGTTCTCGTTCCTGAAATCGTTTCGGGGAATGCCGTTGCGAAAGCATTAGAGTTCGGAGCGGGCGCAACGTTGGCAGGAATCGTTCTCGGCGCGCAAGTTCCGATCGTTCTGACGTCGCGCGCCGATTCGGTGAAGACGCGCTTGCATTCCACCGCGCTTGCGGCGTATCTCTATCACCGAAGCAAGAACGCCTTACAATCGGCAGGCCCGGTGCAATGACGCAAACGCGCGACGGCCTTTCATCGATCGAAGCGCAGGCCCGCCTCGCACGCGACGGCCCGAACGAAATCGCGCCGATCCGTCCGCAACCACTACGCGATTTCCTCCGGAAGTTCTGGGCGCCGATCCCCTGGCTGCTCGAGGGAACCATCCTCCTCGCAATCGCAACGCATCGTTCGCAGGACGCCGTTGCGGTTGCGTTTCTTCTTTTTTTCAACGTGTTCTTGGCATTCGTTCAAGAACGCCGCGCACAGCACGCCCTCGATCTCTTGCGAGCGCGCATCGTCGTACACGCCAAGGTACTTCGTGACGGGATCTGGGGAACGCTTGCATCCCGCGAACTCGTCGCCGGAGATATCGTTCGGCTGATCGTCGGCGATGTCGTTCCCGCCGATATCGATCTCGATGACGGCGAGCTGCAAGTCGATCGATCGGCATTGACCGGCGAATCGATCCCGGAGGACGTGGGCGCGGGAGAGTGCGTCTACGCCGGTTCGACCGTCACGCGCGGCGACGCAACGGGGCACGTGATCGCCACCGCCGAGCGCACGAAATTCGGGAAGACCGCCGGCTTGATGCGCGATATCCACACGATGGGAAGCGTCCAACGCTTGGTGATGGGTATCGTCCGTTCGCTAGCGATTGCCGGTGCGATCGTCGTTCTTGGGGTCGCCGCGTTTGCATTCTCGCAGCACGTCGCTCGCTCCGAGATCGTCGTCTTCGCACTCGTGGTTCTGCTCGCGGCGATTCCCGTCGCCTTACCGGCGGCATTTACGTTGGCGACCGCATTGGGAGCGCTCGAACTCTCGCGTAGCGGAGTCCTCGTGACGCACCTCACGGCGATGGAGGATGCGGCGTCGATGGATGTCCTCTGTTGCGATAAGACCGGGACCCTGACGCTCGATGCGATTCGCGTCGATCGTACGACACCCTATCCCCCGTACTCCGAAGCCGAGCTGCTCCAATTCGCGAGCGCGACCTGCGATATCGCCGGACAGGATCCGATCGACATCGCTATTCTCACCGCCGCGCGGGCAACTCCGGCGGAGGATCTGCACGTCGAGCGACTGCTCCCCTTCGACCCGCAAACGAAAAGCGCGCAGGCATTCGTTCGACTTGCCGACGGCTCGGAGGCCACGATCGCGAAGGGGGCGCCGAGCGCGCTCGGTCTCGCGTTCCCAACCGTCGACACCCTTGCGGCGAGCGGCGACCGCGTGATCGGCGTGACGATCGCCCGAAACGCCCAAAGCGTCGCCGTCGGGGCGATCGGTCTCGCCGATCCGCCGCGCCCCGATGCAGCAGAGCTCGTCGCGGCGATCGCGCGACGCGGCGTCGAGGTACGTATGATCACCGGCGACGCGCCCGAGACCGCGTTGCATGTGGCGGCGCAGATCGGCATCCCATCGCTCTCGGTCGACGCGTCGGTCTTTCCCGATCAGAAGTTGCAGATCGTTCAACGAGAGCAGGCAAAGGGTCGCATCGTCGGCATGACCGGCGACGGAATCAACGATGCACCCTCGTTACGCGCGGCGAACGTCGGGATCGCAGTCTCCAATGCTACCGATGTGGCGAAGGCCGCGGCAAGCATCATCCTTACCCGTCCGGGGCTCGACGGCGTGCTTGCAGCGATCGATACGAGTCGACGCATTTATCAGCGCATGCTCACGTACGTGGTCGCGAAAATCGTGAAATACTTCGAGATCGTCTTTGTCACCAGCATCGGCTTTTTCGCCTTTCGGCATTTCGTTCTTTCGCCGACGTTGATGGTAGCGCTCCTCATTCTCAACGACTTCGCGACGCTCTCCATCGCGACCGACCGCGTCGCGCCTTCGCGCGGTTTCGATGCATGGCACGTCGGTCGCCTCGTCGCCGCGGCGGCCGTTCTTGCGGTCTTTACCGCGTCGTCGATCGTTGCATTTCTGCTTTTCCAGAGCCGGAGCGCCGCTCTCGATCTGGCGCAGATCCGCGGCCTCACGTTCTTTTCCATGGTCGGCGTCGGACAGATCGCATTACTGGCCCTGCGCGAGCGGGATGCGATTTTCCGCGAACCGCCGTCGCGTTTTCTCGCGAGCGCGGTCGCGTTTGCAATCCTTGCCGCTGCTACGATGGCGTTCTTCGGAGCGCTCATGCCGCCGATTCCTCCCGTCGTCATCGGCGAGGGAGTCGCATTTGTTCTCGTCGTCGGCATCGTGCTGCTCTCGATAAAACTTCCGATCTACCGCGCCTTCGGGATCGGGCGCGATCGCAAAACACCGACACCGCCGTAAGAAAGCAAAAACCATGGCTGAGACTCCGACCGACGATCTCCTTACTGCCGACGATCTTGCCGCGATCGACTCTTATTGGCGGGCGGCGAACTATCTGAGCATCGGGCAGATCTATCTCCTCGATAACCCGCTCTTGCGCGAGCCGCTGCAGCTGAAGCATATTAAGAAACGCTTGCTCGGGCATTGGGGTACCTCGCCGGGGCTCAACTTCATCTACGCGCACGTGAATCGCCTCATTCGAAAACGCGACATCGATGCAATTTTTATCGCCGGCCCCGGGCACGGCGGCCCGGCGGTCGTGGCGAATGCATACCTCGAAGGAACCTATACCGAGCGATATCCGCACATCACCCGGGACGAAGCGGGCTTGCGCAAACTCTTCCGTCAGTTTTCCTTCCCCGGCGGGATACCCAGCCACGCATCGCCGGATGCACCCGGCTCGATCCACGAAGGCGGGGAGCTCGGTTATAGCCTGCTCCACGCATTCGGAGCCGCCTTCGACAACCCGGAGCTCTTCGTCTGTTGCGTCATCGGCGATGGTGAGGCCGAGACCGGAGCGCTTGCGACGAGTTGGCACGGAAATAAATTTCTCAACCCCGTCCGCGATGGTGCGGTGCTTCCCATCCTGCACCTCAACGGTTATAAGCTCTCCGGCCCAACGGTGCTGGCGCGCATTCCCGAAGAGGAGTTGCGCTCGCTTTTGCGCGGTTATGGATACGAACCGATCTACGTCGGTGGAGAGGACCCACCAGTCGTCCATCGCCTCTTTGCCGCGGCGCTCGAACGAGCGCACCGGCGCATCCGCGAGATTCAAGATGACGCGCGCAAGAATGGTTTTACGGAGCGGGTAGCGTG
>JAKBCP010000076.1 GCA_021807645.1 bacterium | reverse complement strand
CGATCTTTTCAAGAACCGTCATTCCATAGGAGTTTTGCATTCCGTGCAGCTTTGCGAAGTTGCTCGTCCCCGGTTGCAAGCGGATATCCCGACTGAAGTGCAAGCGCAAGATACGCGGCGTCGTAGCTCGTAAGGCCATACTCGCGGGCACTCGATACGATGACATGCGGGTTTGGAAGCTCGACTTTTAAGGCGAGTTCCATAATATCGGCGAGGGCGGCCGATGCGTCGCTTGCGGTGATGCGCTTTCGCCGCTCGGCTTGCAGCAAGCCATGCGCGACTTCCGTTTGGAAGTTACCGGGCACATAACCGCCCTGTTCGCCCACATACAATCGCGCCGCAATTGCCTCTGGTTCGAGCTCTTCGGCGAGCACCCACCGTAACGCCATGCTCGCGTCGATAACGATCACCGCCGGCCATCGTCGATAAGCGAACGAATATCGAGTTCCTTGAGCTTCCCTTCCGCAGCGAGTCGCGACCGAAGGACCTCCAAGCGCGCAGCCGCAGTCTTGCTGCGTTCGACATCCGTGCTTTTCACCGGGCCGATCTCGGCGACGGGGCGGCCGTTTCGCGTAACGATCGTCGTTTCGCCCTTCAGCGAATCTGCGATCAAGGCTGAGAAGCGTGTCTTTCCTTCGAAGACTCCAATCGTTTTCATAAATCTAGTCTACCTGCTGGTTGACCTTATTACAAGAATAAGCAGGCGCCACGATCTGGAAAGAGGCGGGCTTCGTCGTCCCATAAGCGAGCCGCACGAAAGCGCCGCCTTCGAAACGAAGGCGTTCTGCCGCGATGCCGCTTGGTGCCCAGGAAGGGACTCGAACCCCCACGGTGTTGCCACCACTGATACCTGAAACCAGCGCGTCTACCAATTCCGCCACCTGGGCACGGCCCGCCTTCATTCGCGCCCACGGGGCGCCGCCCTCCGTGCGGGCTCGGCCGCCGGCTCTCGCCCTCTGAAGCCTTCCGCGCCCGTCCCGTGTCCCTAACCACCAGAGCTCTATGATTCGAAAACTCGCGCCGATCCTCGGTATCACGTTTATCGATATCCTCGGTTTCAGCATGCTGATTCCGATGCTGCCCTATTTCGTCACGCATTTCGGCGCGGCACCGGTCGTCGCCGGACTGCTCTTTACGACGTTTTCGCTCTGCCAGCTGATCGCGGCGCCGCTCTGGGGCAACGCCTCGGATCGAATCGGGCGCAAACACGTGCTCATCATCAGCCAGATCGGCGCGACGATCGGTTGGGCGACGTTGGCCTTCGCACCGAATCTCCTCGTCGTCTTTATCGCGCGCATCGTCGAAGGACTCTCCGGCGGAAATATCAGCATCACGCAAGCGTATGTCGCCGATCTCGTCGCCCCGAACGAACGCGCGCGCGCCTTCGGGTATATCGGCGCGACTTTCGCCGGCGCGATGGTTTTCGGCCCCGTCGGCGGAGGCTTACTCTTCGCGCGTTTCGGTTTCACCGCACCGTTTCTCGCTGCGGCGGCACTGCAATTTATTACGTTGCTCGTCACCTATTTTATGCTTCCCGAGTCGAAACCCAAACCCGACGAACAAGAAGCGCATGTCGGCTTCGGCGACGTGCTGGCAACGTTACGAAATCCGCATCTCGCGCGCATTCTGCGGCAAAAGCTCGCGCTCTCGCTTGCACTTTACGGATATTACAGCGTCATCGCCCTCTATCTCCAAGGACAGCTCGGTTTTACGCTCTTCCAAACCGATATCGCCTTTGCCGTCTATGCCGCGTTCACCGTCTTGGTCAATGCGGTGTTGATCGGGCGGGCGTCGGAACGGTTCGGCGACCGGCGGATGTCGACGATCGGGCTCGGGCTCCTCGTCCTCGCGCTCGCACTTTTGCCGTTCGTCCACAACCTGCTCTTGCTCGCCGTTGCCTACATCAGCCTTACCATCGGCGTCGGCTTTGCGAACACCGGCATCACCGCGTTGATCAGCGCGCTCGCCTCGGAGCGCGAACAGGGGACGGTATTGGGCGTCAGTTCCTCGCTCGATTCGGTCGCCGGCGTTATCGCTCCGCCGATTTCCACGGGGATGCTGACGCGCTGGGGAAGCCCGTTTGCGGGCATCGAATCGCTGCTGTTCGCCGCAATCGCGCTCGCACTCGGGCTGCGACTCGGGCGGCCGCCGCTTAACGCGCCCGCAGAGTCGTCATGAGGGCGGCGAACGCTATGCATGCAAGCACGATGGCGATCAAACCGAGTATGCTCGCGCGGCGTGCGCGCCGCTGCAGTTCCCGCCGATCGTTCTCGCTCGTTTCAGCCACAACGGCTCAGCGTTAGGCACGGCGACGTATCGTGCCTTCCGTCGATCTCTTCGGGATACTCGCAGCGCTCGCACTCGCGGTCGCCGCTTTTCTTGCATCGCGACGGAATGCAGGTCACCCCTACGCAGACGAGGTCTACGCGATGACGCCGCGTAAACATCGGCGTTATGCGGCGCTCGGTCTTCTTTTCGCGCTCGCGATTGCAACCGCCGAAGCGTTGCACCTTCCCACGGTACCGCTCGACGCCGTGTTGACGCTCGTTATCGTCTTTTACGCGACGTCATTTTTGCGAGGTTTTTCCGATGGCTGACGGCTTTCGTTTTTCGCCGCGACCGAATCGCGCCGCTGAAATCCCTTGGCTCCCCTGGTGCCCGGAGGCATTCGCGCTCGCCCGATCGAGCGATCGTCCGATCTTGCTCTCGCTCTCGGCGGTCTGGTGCCATTGGTGCCACGTGATGGACGAGACGAGTTACTCCGATCCCGAAGTCATCGCCGCCATCGCACGTGATTTCGTTCCGATCCGCGTGGACAACGACGAACGCCCCGATATCAACGCGCGCTACAACATGGGGGGTTGGCCGACGACGGCCTTTCTCGCTCCCGACGGATCGATTCTTACCGGGGCGACCTATCTTCCACCGCCGGCTATGCGCCAAGCGCTTGCGCGGATCGCGCACTACTACGTCGAGCATCGGGATAAAGTCGAAGAGCTCATGCGTGAAGCGAGCCGCGGGAGCGAGGAACCCGGCACGGCGACCGCGATCGATGCGAGCGCCCCGGATTTCGTCGTCGAAAAAGCGCGCGCGAGCTACGACGAGCGCAACGGCGGCTTTGGGGATGCGCCGAAATTTCCCCAGTGCGATCTCCTCGAATTTTTGCTCGACGACGGCTTGGCGGGGCGCTCCGAGTCGCTGGCGATGCTCATACGCACGCTGCGCGCGATGGCCGGCGGCGGGACTTACGATCGTATCGAGGGCGGCTTCTTTCGCTATTCGACGACTGCAGATTGGTCGGTGCCGCATTTTGAAAAGATGGCCGAAGATCACGGTGCGCTCTTGCGCATTCTCGCGCGCCTACTCGCCTACGAAAACGATCCCGCGCTTCAGAGCGCACTCGCGCAGAGCACGGCCTACGTGCGCACGACGCTCTACGATGAAGAGCGCGGCGTTTTTCTCGGCAGCCAAGACGCCGACGAACGCTACTTTTCGCTCGGTGCGACCGAGCGCGCGCGCCGCGAAAAACCCTACGTAGACCCGACCTCCTACACCGCATGGAGTGCCTCGCTCGCAGGAGCCTTCGCGCAGATCGCCGTCGTTACTGCGGAGGACGAACTCGCCGAGATCGCACGGCGCGTCCTCGACACGCTCGAAAATCGCATGTGCGGAAGCGACGGCCTGATGCTGCGCGTCTGGCGTTTCGGCGAAGAGCCGCGCGTCGGCGGCATGCTCGCCGACCAGTCTGCGACGATCGCCGCCTCGCTCGACGCCTACGAGGCGCTCGGCGACGAGCGTTTCTTCCAACGTGCCGATCGGGTGGCGCGAGCGACGCTCGCGGCATTCGCTGCCGACGGCGGTGCGGCTGCGGATCGGATTGCGAGTCCGGAGGATCTCGGGCGGCTCGCTCTGCGCGATCGCCCGCTCGCCGAGAACGCCTCGCTTGCGCGGTCGCTCCTGCGCATCGCCGAGATCGCCGACCGCCCCGAGGATGCCGAACGCGCGGGCGCGATTCTCGCGACCTTCGCCGGAAGCTATCGCAACGCCGGGCTCTTCGCGGCGAGTTACGCGCGCGCGACCGCGCTCGCCCAACGCATGCGCGCGAAGCTGACGGTTCGCGGTTCGATCGCCGAAACGCGCGCCTGGCGCCGTGCGGCGCTCTCGCTGGGTGCGCCCGAACTCAGCATCGCCACCGAGGAAAGCGCGCCGAACGATGCGCCGAGCGCAACGCTCTGCGTCGGTACCCTCTGCGGCGCGCCGATGAGCGAACCGAGCGCGCTCGCCGCCGCCTATCGCGCGCTACGCGAACGAGCGCCGCACGCCACGCCGACTAATTCCCCGGGCGAATAAACGCGTTCCAGTACCAGCATCCCCAGAGCCCGACGAGCATCGAGTAGAGCATCAACGGATATCCCCAACGCGGGATTCCGCGCCGAAGTGCAATCGCCAGCAGCACGGCGGCGAACGGCTCGAAATCGAGGGCATGCCGCATGCCGAATTGCGCGAAGCCGTTGACGTAATAGACGAGGTCGGGTGCCCACGTCGCAAGCAGCATCAACCAAAGCACGACCGTATCGCGCAGCGGCTTACGCGCCCAGGCTACGAGGATAAGCGCGGGCGAGGTCCACGTCAGTGCTACGCCCGTCATTTCAGGGCGAAGATAGGGGAAGCCCGAGAGCACGGTCGGCAACTGCAAAAAAAACGATTGCAGCTGATACGAGAGATACCGCAATGCAAACGGCGATCCGTACGGACTCCCGGCGGGATCTTGGTGGAACCACAACGAGTAACCGATATCGTCCCACGTTCCCCATCGGCCGAGATTGTAGGCGACCCAGAGCGCTGCAACCGCCAACGCGACGGCGAAGAAACCGATCGCGCGCGAACGCCATTGTGGGTGCAGACGCAACGCGCCGTCGTCGGCGACGAGTAAGAGTGCAAGCACGAGCGGGGCAATGACGACGAGACTGAACCGCGATTCTACCGCTGCCGCAAGATAGAGCGCGACGAGCCAACCGCGCCGTGCGGTACGAAGCTCCAACCACAGCAACAATGCGAACGCGAACGCGCTGACGTTGGCGATAAACCAGACGTCACCGAGCATCGAGGCCCACAGAAGGTCCGTGCCGACAAACGTAAACGCCGCCAGCCAAAGATTCGCGCGAACCTCGAGGCCGTAGTGCTCGCCGATACGCCAAAGCGCACCGATCGCGAGCCCACCAAGCGCACAGGAGAGCAACGTCTGGTTCGCCGCCGTTCCGAAAAGAGCGACCAGCGGCAGCAAGAGTATCGCCGGCAGCGGCGCT
>JAKBCP010000075.1 GCA_021807645.1 bacterium | reverse complement strand
ACGCGCAATCCCGACCGCGCGAGAATCTCCGCCGCCGTCCCGCCGCCTGCGCCGGTCCCGACGATGGCGACATCGCATTCCAGCGTTCGATCTTGCTGCAGCGATGAAGCGTCGAGGATCTTCCAATGTTTCGCTTCGGGCGCGGCGTACGGATTGGGATTCATGAAAGCCTCGGTGGACCGGGATAACCGATCGCCTTCCACGCACGATCTTGGCCGTACCATCCGGCCATCGTCAGTTGGTGCAGTACGTCGTAACCACCGCGAAATAATTCGATCGGGCTATAGCGCCAGCGATTCAGGAATGCCGTCACCGTCGCCGACGACGCATCGCTCCACGAGCTCCAGACGCCGGTCGCGAGCGGTTTCACGAACGGGTTATCGAGCAGGCCCAATAACTGCCGGATCTGCGCGAGATCGACCGGCGGCAGGCCGGAGAGCGCGGTATCGAATCCGCGCACCGCTGCGACGAGCGCGTCGCGAGCGGGAAGGCCGTTTGCCGTCGGGAGCGCGCCGGCGAGAAAGGCGGGAGCGAGCGCGGCGATCAGCGTCCGTTCGGAGGCATCGAGCACCTTGTACGCCGCGGCATCCTCATCGAAGGGCGTGCCGACGGATTTCGCGCAGCCCGCGAGCGCGAGCACGATGCCACCGGCAAAGCCGGTTCGGAGCAGACGTCCGCGCGAGATCGACATGATGCCGAAGGCATTCTCCTAGCACTGAATGATTCCCACTGCAAGGCCACCGAGCGAGGTCTCTTTATACTTGCTTTGCATGTCGATGCCGGTGCGATACATGACGTCGATCACCGAATCGAGCGAGACGCGGTGATCGCCTCCCTCGGCCATCGCCATCCGTGCTGCATGGATCGCTCGCACCGCACCGACGGCGTTGCGTTCGATACAGGGAATCTGCACCAGGCCGCCGATCGGATCGCAGGTCATGCCGAGGCTGTGCTCCATACCGATCTCCGCGGCATGTTCGATCTCGTCGTTGCTGCCGTTACTCGCCGCGACGAACCCGGCCGCCGCCATCGAACAGGCGACGCCGACCTCGCCCTGACAACCAACCTCCGCTCCGGAGATCGAAGCGTTCATCTTATAGAGCGCGCCGATCGCGCTTGCGGTTAATAAGAATCGTGCTTTACCTTCGCGCGAACTGTTTGCAACGTGACGATCGTAGTACTCCAAGACTGCCGGGATCACGCCGGCGGCGCCGTTCGTCGGCGCCGTGACCACTCGACCGCCGGCAGCATTCTCTTCATTCACCGCCATCGCCGCGGCATCGACTTCGTCGATTGCATCGAGGGCGCCGCGTTCGGCCTTGGCGAGAAGGCGTTCGTGAATGCGTTTCGCGCGTCGACGAACGTTGAGCCCGCCCGGAAGAATGCCCTCGGTCCGTAGACCGCGCTCGACGCTTGCGTGCATGACGGAGAGAAGACGGTCGATGGAGCGTTCGACTTCGTCGGGAGCGCGCAGCGCGCACTCGTTTGCGCGAACGATCTCCCAGATCGCCAAGTTGTTTTTTTCGGCAAGAGCGAGTAACTCGGCAGCCGATGCGAACGGATAGGGCACCGCAGCCGCTCCGACGGGGGCGCTGCGCTCGTCCTCCTCACCGCATTCGACGAAACCCCCACCGATCGAGTAATAGGTGCGCTCCAGCAGCACCGCGCCGCCTTCGTCGAACGCGGTAAAGCGCATGCCGTTGGAGTGTCGCGCGAGGGTTTCATCCGTGCACCATACGATATCGCGCGAGTCGTCGAATGCGATCGCGCGCTTTCCGCCGACGAGAAGGCGGCGATCCGCACGAATTTCGTCGGCGCGGCGCTGCGCGACCTCGGGATCGATCTCGTCGGGGCGATGCCCTTCTAGCCCGAGCAATAACGCGCGATCGGTGGCATGTCCGCGCCCGGTGAGCGCAAGCGAGCCGTAGAGATCGACGCGTATGCGTTGCGTTCGTTCGAGAATATCTCGCGCTTCCAACGCCGCCACGAAGATCGCAGCCGCCCGCATCGGCCCGACCGTGTGCGAACTCGAGGGTCCCAACCCGATTTTGAAGATGTCGAAGAGCGAGATGTACATCGCCATATATGGTACCGCTTTTTTCGCGTAAAAGCCTGGTGCAAAAGGCGTCGCTTCAGGTTGGAGGGACGAAGACGACGATCGCGTCGACGACGCCATTGTGGTCGCAGATCGGAACGACCGCGGCACCTCGTTCGGTTTGCGACGCTGCGGTCGATTCCAGCGCACGATCGAGTTGCTCTCCGCTGACAAGCGGTATTGCCCTCTCGGCGGCGCGATTACGAAAAACCGGAATCGTTTCCTGCGACTCGACGGCAAAGATCTCGACTGGAATCGGCAAGACGTCGAACGCCCGCGCGACCAAGCCGCTGTCGCGAATCGTTCGTTTCCGTGCGGTGATATCGCGCGCAACGGCGATCCAATGCTCCTTCAACTCGCTTGCACGGATGGGATGGACGCTCAATTCGACCCAAAAGCTGGTACCATCGCGGCGCAAAAGACGAACCTCCTTCTCCACCGACTGCGAGGACTCGAGCAGTTCGTCGATCGTTGCCAGCAGTCGCGGATCGTTATCCGGGGAGATAAAACGCCCACCCGACAGACCGACGATCTCCTCGACTTCATAATCCAGGGCGGCTCGTAATGCACCGTTGGCGTAGATCAGGCGCGGGCCGCCCTGCGACGGCGCACGCGCGTCGAAGAGTGCGACGTAATCTGCGGACTCCTCGAGCGCACGATAGAGCACATCGCGTTCGGCGGAGGCACGGCGACGCTCCGAGATATCGCGCAGTACCGCGACGTAATGCGTGACGCCGTCGCCCGAATAGCGCAGCGGCGACCAGCGGATCTCCATCCAACAGGCACGCCCCTTCGCACCGAGCTCGACTTCGAATCGCACCGAGGCTCCTGCACGCACCTTCGGAAAGAGCGCTTCGTACAGGGCGCGGTTGTGCGGCTGCATCTGCAAAAACGGGTTGCTCGGATCGGAAAGCTCGGCAAGCGAATAGCCGCTGAGCCGCTGTACCGCTTCGTTGGCATAGACGATGCGGACCGGTACTTTGCGATCCTCGGTAAACTCCATGATCGCAATGCCGTCGTTGGCTTGGTCGATCGCGAACTCAAGCAATGCCGCCCGCTCGGGTGCATCACGTCGTTCGTCGGGCAGCAGACGATCCGGCATCTTCCCGTCCTATCGGTCGCTCGCGCCGTCGATTTTTAGGTGCCGCGCCCGGCACCGCACGCTTGCTTCGACGAGGCGCGAAGGGATGTGCGATGGCGGGAGGGTGTAGGAATCGAACCTACCAGTCGGCGTGAACCGACCTCAGCGGTTTTGAAGACCGTGCGAGCCACCAGACCCGTACTCTCCCACGTTCGCTCGGGCGCGCGTTCGCGGAGCAACGCAGCCCTCCAACTGCGGCTTCGCCGAATAGATGGAGGTCCCCACCTCCGATGGCCTGACCGTAACGTAGCCGATCGCCGGCGGCTTCCTATTCGCGCTTGCGTTCCGCCGCAGGCCCACTCGCGAGAATCGCTCGCTCGAGGCGTCGATCCGGAACGATCCATAACGCAGCCACCAGCACGAACAACAGATCGGAGATCGGCGGAAAGAGAAACGCAACGCCGATGGCACACACGTAGGCGACAAGCGAGATTTTGCCCTTGAGATCCGAGGAAACGGCTTTCGAAAACGGGGTATCGGCGCCGTTTACGGCGACCAGCGCATACTGCAAAAGCGTATAGGCAATCGCATCGCACAGCAAGACGAAGGCATAAAGCGCCGTCGGCACCGATGCGAAAGGGTGTCGACCGAGCCAACTCGTCGTGAACGGCACCAGGGAAAGCCAGAAGAGCAAATGTAGATTCGCCCACATAGCGCGGCCATCTACTCCCTCGGCGGCCCGTAGCATGTGGTGATGGTTGTTCCAATAGATACCGATGAATATAAAGCTCAGGAGATACGTGGAAAACGTCGGCAGGATCGCTTGAAGCGAGGCGAGGCTCGCCCCCTGGGGTGCTTTTAACTCCAAGACCATGATGGTAATAATTACCGCCATGACACCGTCGCTAAATGCCTCGACTCTCGCTGAGTCGGTCGAGAATGGCGTAGGAACCATAACACGCCGCTTCGCTGTAGACGTGCGAAAACCCGACTGAGGAAGCGTGGCGAGCAAGCGCACGTGATTTTTCCCGCCGCCGGACAATGCAATCTTAAGAGTTCTCTGCTAGAGTACGGTCGTCGCACCCCGTCTTTTCAGGAGGAAGGCATGACCCCACGCCCCGCGCTACGAGCCGGCCTTCGAATCCTCATCCTCTCCGCCGTTTTCGGCAGCACCCTCACCGGATTCACCGCCCGCGTCTTTGCAGCAACCGCTCCGTCACCGTCGCCCTCGCCGGGAGGGCTTCGCACCATTATTCGCGTGCGTGCAAAGGCGAATCGCGCCTCGCGCTCGCGCCGACAGCAGTTTCTCTCACCCTTCAGCGGCTCGGTCATCGGCCGCGACGTCATCAAGCACGCGGGACCGATTTCGAGCATTCAAAGTATTTTGAATAGCTCTCCGAGCGTGGAGGCGTTCTCGTTCGGCGGATCCGGCCTCGTCCGCACGCACCTCTCCTTCCGCGGCTTCAATGGCGGGCAATTCGGCGAGACCCTCGACGGCATACCGCTCAACGGGCTCTTTAACGGCGGCGTCACCAACTCCGCATCGCAGCGCAATGCGACGGCGTTCGTCACGCCGCTAGTCGAGAGCGTCAACGTCTATCGCGGCGTCAACGACCCCGAACACACCTCGATCGATTCGCTCGGCGGCAGCGTCGCCTACCATTTACTCGATCCGGCCTTCAAACGCTCCTTCGGGATGGTCTATAACGCCGGCAGCGGCGGCGATGCAATCTTCAACACGGGGGCGAATGCTGCAGGCGTTCGGGCCGTTATCGGCACCGGAACCGGTTACTACCGCGGCTTTCAGAACGACGTTCCCGACTGGAACCACTACATCTACGGGAACCTTATCGTTCCGGTTTTCCACCGTACCGGTTTCCTGCGGTTTATTTACAACGACGACCGGAACAACGGCTACGTCCCGCATGACGTTCCAAACGATGCAATTCCCGGGGCGTCAATCGCAACCAACGGCATCGCGTTTCAATGGCCGGTCAACCAGACCTATTCGTACAACATCGCTCACACCAATCTCGATCTTATCGACTTCGTGAAGCAATGGAGCCCCGAGGTTGCGACGCGCCTGACCTTCTTCCGCTATCTCACCGATTACTCGCGGACATCCTACACCGACCCGACGATCTCGTATCTTCCGAACTCCCCCTTCGCCCCGACCTTCGCTCAAGGTTGGATGAACGGCACGATCTCTTCCAAT
>JAKBCP010000074.1 GCA_021807645.1 bacterium | reverse complement strand
ACATCTCGCACCGCTAGCTCAATTGGTAGAGCAGGTGACTCTTAATCACTTGGTTGGGGGTTCAAGTCCCTCGCGGTGCACCAAATTTTCTCTCGCTTTGTGCTCGGCAGCGCAGGATTTGGCCGGTTCCCGTTATAGTATGGGGCGTTCGCCTGAGGGCAAGTGGCGAAACTGGTAGACGCGCTGGATTTAGGTTCCAGTGGGGAGACCCGTCAGAGTTCGAGTCTCTGCTTGCCCACCATCCCGCGCGTGGCGGGCCGTTCGATGCGGAAGTAGCTCAGTGGTAGAGCATCGCCTTGCCAAGGCGAGGGTCGCGAGTTCGAATCTCGTCTTCCGCTCCATCGCGGCGCGCCGGCCCCCACCCAAGAAGTAAGGATCCCGTGACGACCTCAACCCTCACCCGACTCGACGCGACCAGCGTCGAAATCGTTATCCCGGTGCTGCCCGATGCGCTCGAGCGTGCTCGTGAGATCGCCTTCCGGCGGTTGAGCAAGAACGCGCGTATCCCGGGTTTTCGCAAGGGGCATATTCCGCGCCGCGTCTTCGAGCAGACTTACGGCACCGCCGGAATCGAATCGGAGGCGATGGAGGAGCTCGTTCCCGAGTTGTACGGTAGCGCGCTGCGCGAGCATGCGTTGGCGCCGGTCGCGCGCCCGAAGTTGGAGATGCTCCCCGGCGTCGAAAACGAACCGATGCGCGTGAAGGCGCGCGTCGAGGTGCGACCGACGCTCGAACTCGGGACCTACGCAGGCCTCGCGGTCTCGGTCCCGGAGCGCACGGTAAGCGATGAGGAAGTGGCGCGCACCCTCGAAGGGCTCGCACGGGATCGAGGCACCCTCGTCCCCGTCGATCGTCCCGCCGCGCTCGGCGATATCGTCACCATCGATTTTGTGGGGCGGATCGACGGCACGCCGTTCGAGGGCGGCTCCGCCGAAGGCCAGGTCGCCGAGTTGCTTGAGGATCGCTTTATTCCCGGTTTCGCTACCGGCATCGCGGGGATGAAAGCCGGCGAACGCCGCGAGATCGAGACGCATTTTCCCGAGGCCTATCATGCAAGCGAGCTCGCCGGAAAGAGCGCGATCTTCGAGGTCGTCCTTCACGACGTCAAGCAGCTCGAAATGCCGACGCTCGACGATGCGTTTGCCGCCGAAGTCAGCGATTTCGCCACCATCGAGGAGCTCCGGGCGGAGGTTCGCAAGCGCCTTGAGGGGATCGCCGCGGCTCGGGTTCGCCGCGAGATCGGGAATGCGTTGATGGAGCAACTCGTCAACGCCCACGAGATACCGGTTCCGCCGAGCTTGCTACTCGCGGAGCGCGAGCAACTGCTGGAAGAGACCCGGCGCATGGCTCAGGAGCAAGGCGTCGAGTATCCCGAATACCTTGCGTCGATCGGCAAAACCGAGGACGAACTTCGCGAGGAGCTGACCGGCGACGCCGAGCGCCGGGTGAAGGGCACGCTGCTGATCGAGGCGATCGCCGATGCCGAGGGTATCGAGGCGAGCCCGGGCGAGATTCAGGCCGAACTCGCTCTCCTCGCTCGTCGATACGGGCAGCCGATCGACCGCGTTCGAGCGGCGCTCGCCGAGAATATGCAGTCGGTCTACGATGGTATCGTCCGAAATAAGACGCTCGAATTTCTCATCGACAAGGCGCAGCGCGTTGCCGCGCCGTAGAGACCTTTCACGTACGTTTGGCACGGCGCTCGGGAACGGGTCGCCGGTGAAGAAGGGATAGGTCGTTCTCCGATGGGACACTTGGTACCGATGGTCGTCGAACAGTCGTCGCGCGGAGAACGCGCGTACGATATCTATTCGCGGCTACTGAAGGATCGTATCGTCTTTGTCGGTGGACCGATCGACGATTCTATTGCGAGTCTCACGATCGCGCAGTTACTCTTTCTCGAGAAAGAAGACCCCGATAAAGATATCGATATGTACGTCAACAGTCCCGGGGGTAGCGTGACCGCCGGCCTCGCGATCTACGATGCGATGCGTTTTATCAAGCCCGACGTCGCCACGATCTGCATGGGGATGGCCGCCTCGATGGGTTCGATTCTTCTCACCGGCGGCGCCCAGGGTAAGCGCTTCGCGCTCCCCCATGCGAAGATTCTCATCCACCAGCCCTGGGTCTCTCAACTCGGCGGGCAGGCGACCGACGTCGAGATTGCGGCGCGCGACCTCATCGCGACGCGTCTGACCGTCGCGAAGATCTACGAAGCGACCTGTAAGAAGCCCCTCGACGACGTCCTGAAGGACATCGACCGGGATTACTATATGACCGCCCAGGACGCCAAAGAGTACGGGATAATCGATAGCATTATCGAAGATCGTAGCTCGATGCCGGCTCCGGCACCGTAGCCCAAGGAGGCGCCCGCCGTCATGTTTCGATTCGGGGATGAAAAGGGGCAACTCAAGTGCAGCTTCTGCGGGAAATCGCAGGAGAACGTGCGGAAATTGATTGCGGGCCCCGGCGTCTATATCTGCGACGAATGCATCGAGCTCTGCAACGAGATCATCGAAGAGGAGCTCTATAAGGCTGCCGACGATAGCGCCCGTCTTCGGACCCTGCCGAAACCGCGCGAGATCAATCAGATCCTCGATACCTACGTGATCGGCCAGGATCGCGCGAAGAAAGCGCTCGCGGTGGCGGTCTACAATCACTACAAGCGCATCAATGCCGGCCCCGTCGGATCGGGAACCGAAGAGGTCGAGCTGCAAAAGTCGAATATTCTGCTCGTCGGCCCGACCGGCTCGGGAAAGACTTATCTGGCGCAGACGTTGGCAAAGATTCTCGACGTTCCGTTAGCGATGGCCGATGCGACCTCGCTTACCGAGGCCGGATACGTCGGCGAAGATGTCGAGAATATTTTGCTCAAACTCATTCAGGCCGCCGATTACGACGTCAAACGCGCGGAGCGCGGAATCATTTACATTGACGAGATCGACAAGATCGCCCGCAAGAGCGAAAATCCGTCGATCACGCGCGACGTCTCGGGCGAAGGCGTGCAGCAAGCCCTGCTGAAAATTCTCGAAGGCACGACCGCGAACGTTCCGCCGCAGGGCGGACGCAAGCATCCGCATCAGGAGTTCATCCAGATCGATACCACCAACGTGCTGTTTATCTGCGGTGGGGCTTTCGATGGATTGGAGCGTATCGTGGAGTCGCGCGTCGCGGCGAACAACATGGGCTTCAGAGCGAACCCCGAAAGCAAACGCGTGACGCGTGCGAGCAAGATGCTCGGTCAACTTTTGCCGGAAGATTTATTGAAGTTCGGCCTGATTCCGGAGTTTATCGGTCGTCTGCCGATCGTCGTAACGCTCGATGCGCTCGACGATCTCACCCTTCGTCGTATCCTTACCGAGCCGCGCAATGCGCTCGTCAAGCAGTTCCAGCGCATCCTGGCGATGGACGGCGTCGACCTCCAGTTTACGAAGGATGCTCTGGTATCGATCGCCGCGAAGGCGCAGGGCCGAAAGACCGGGGCGCGTGGCCTGCGCTCGATTCTCGAAGAGATCATGCTTGACGTGATGTACGATCTGCCGTCATTGGTCGGCGTGAAAAAATGCGTCGTGAATAAGGACGTCGTCGAGAAACGCGAGCAGCCGACGCTCGTCTATGGAGATCGGCAGAAAGAGATGCCCGCCTAGGAGCTTCGCCGGCGCGGTCGCGTTCTGCGATATCTCGCGCGAGCGACGTTAGCGAGCGAGCAACTCCTCGAGCGGCGGAAGATCGCCCGCGTGTGTTCCGCGGTAGAGCCAGGCGACGTTGCCGCGGGCATCGATGCGCATCGCGCCGGGGACTCGTCCCAGATCGTCGAGCCGCGATTTCGCCCAGTTCTGCCGAAAACCGGCACGGTGATTTTCGCGCGCGCGCTTCAGCAGTTCGCGGGAGAAAAACGAGAGCAACGAAGCCGGACGCAGACGCGCGGCGCGATGCGTGCGCCGATCCGGGTCGGCGATGCATGCGTCGGCGACACCGTAGGGAGTGCAGAGCGATTGCGTCGTCGCCTCATCGGCTGCGACGACGATATAGACGCGCTCGTCGGGGTGGATTTTTTCGGACTCACGCAACTGCGCGAGCGGTTCGCCGAAGAACGTTCAACCGGTGTGTCGCGGCCAAATGACCAGCGCCGGTAGCTCGATCGGCTGCGGGAAGAGCTCGAGCGGCGCCGGATCGCCGGGAGTGAAATATCGCTTCATGCTCCTAAAACCGATGAAAGCCGCAAACGGTTGAGCTCGTCGCGGTCGGTCCGGTCGATGGCGATCGGCGTGATGCTGACGTATCCGAGCATGACCGCACCGATATCGCTATCGGGGTCCTCGCTGTCGCTCCGCCCGGGCAGATTCCACACGCGATAGTAGCGAGCGTCGCGGCGCTCGTCGATCCGGGAGATCGCTTCACCGTAGCGTTTGCGCCCAAGCGAGGTAAAGCGGTGCCCGAGCAATCGCTCGGGCGGGAGGTTCGGAACGTTCACGTTCCAGTAGCGCTCCGGCGGCAGCTCGGCGAGAGCGTGCGGAAGAATCGCGCGCGCTTGCGCGGCGGCACTCTCCCAGCGACGAGCCATCGACCGGTCGTCGGGGTCGCTCGCCAGCGAAACGGCGAGCGCGCGGACGCCGAGCAGAACGGCTTCGACGGCGCCGGCGACCGTGCCGGAATAGTTGACGTCGTCGGCGAGGTTGGGCCCGTCGTTAATGCCGCTGATGACGATATCCGGACGGGTCTCGCAGAGCTCTCCGATGCCGATCACGGCGCAGTCGGCCGGCGTCCCGGTACAGGCATAGGCGCGTATGCCTGCGATGCCCTCGTAGGGCGTCACCCCGACCGAGTCGCCGGTGGTAATCGCATGGCTCACGCCGCTTCGGTTACCGTCGGGTGCGACGACGACGACGCGTGCGAGTTCGGCGAGCTCGCGCGCGAGCGCGTGAAGGCCGGGGGAAGCGACGCCGTCATCGTTGGTGAGGAGAATCGTCGGGGTGCGCATCGCTACGCGCTTCGAGTGCATCGGTGCCCCTGCCTGCAGGCGATTCCCGCGCGCGCAGACAACAGTGCGCGCCGTGCCCTCCACATCCGTCGCGTCGTCGCCTTCGAAACCGACGTTGCTGTCGCGCCTCGATGCACTTGCGTGGTCGCCGATGCATACCCGCATCGCCGTCGCGTTGGGCATTGCATGGGTTCTCGACGGCTTCGAGACGGCGATCGTCGGGCCGGTCCTGTCCAGCATCGCCGCACACCTGCATTTTCAAGCGAGTTTAGCCGCTTGGGTCAACCCGATCTATACGATCGGCATGCTCGTCGGCGCGCTGGTTTTCGGGGAGCTCGCCGACCGCCTCGGGCGCAAGCGTCTCTTCATGGTGACGCTGGCGATCTACGCCGTCGCGACGATCCTTACCGGATTTTCCTG
>JAKBCP010000073.1 GCA_021807645.1 bacterium | reverse complement strand
GCGGCGAGATTGAGTGCGTCGGTGACGGGGCGGCGCCCGACGGCGACCAGCGCCATCTCGAACTCGCGCGTCTCTTCTTTGCCGCCGGTTCCCGCGCCGGCGATCGTTGCCTTAACGCCTTTGGCGGTGGTTTCGAGTGCGGAGACTTTCGTGTCGAGCATGATCTCGACACCCTGCTTTTTAAGAATGCGTCCGAGCGTCTTCGAAATCTCGATGTCGCTGCCGGTGAGAATCTGCGGCAGCGCTTCGACGACCAGTACCTGCGCGCCCATGCGGGTGTACACCGTCGCAAACTCCAGGCCGATCACGCCGCCGCCGATGACGAGCATCGTCTTCGGGATCTGCTTGATGCCGACGGCATCGTCGGAGTTGATGATGCGTTTGCCGTCGCGCGGCCAGGCCTTGATATCGATTGGTGCCGAGCCGGTTGCGATCACGACATGCGTGGCTCGGATCCGCTCGTTGCTTCCGTCTTTGCCTTTGAGCGCGATCTCGTTCGGCGAGACGAACGATGCCTCGCCGTACATGAACTGCACGTTGTTCGCTTTGAAGAGCGTCTTCACGCCGCCGACGTTTGAGGCAACGACGTCATTCTTGAATTTTTCGACTCCGGCGCGATCGACCGTCGCCTTGGGAACCTTCAACCCGATCGCTTCGGCGTGGTCGATGTGGCGAATCACTTCACCGACGTGCAAAAGCGCTTTCGTGGGAATACAGCCCCAGTTCAGGCAGACTCCGCCGACTTCGTCGCGATCGACGCAGATAACGGATTTCCCAAGTTGGCCGAGCCGGATGGCGGCATGATAACCGCCGGGGCCCGCACCGATGACGACGGCATCGACCTGATGTTCGGCCACGAAAAGACTCCTTACGCGCAGGCGTGGATGATGGGTAGGTACCCCTCGATTATTCCGCCGCAGAAGGCGGCGGGCCTCCGTGGTACAATTGGCTCCATCCATGAGTAAGATTGGTGCGCCCAACCTACCCCTCCAACTCGATCGCGACTCGATCGTGCCGCTCTACCGGCAGCTCTACGAAGGGCTGCGCGAGGCGATTCTCTCCGGTTCGCTGCCCGAATCGACGCGATTGCCCCCCGAGCGGGCTATGGCCGATCGCCTGGAGATCAACCGCAGTACGGTCGTGCGCGCCTATCGCGAGCTCGTCGCCGACGGCCTGCTCGACCAGCGCGTCGGCTCCGGTTCGCGGGTCGCATCGCGCAAGCGCGCCGTCTCGGCGGGAGAACGCGGAGCGAGCGTCCCGTGGTGGGTGACGCTGCCGCCATGGCGCGTCGGCGAGTTCCCGATGGTACTCGGAGAGCTCGCGGCAAAACAGGAGCCCGGGCGGATATCGTTCGTGCAGGGCGTCGCCCCCGACGAACCCTCGCCGCTGGTCGAGCTTGCGGGATCCTTCGCGCGGGTCGCGAGCGATCCACGCTTCATTCTGTCGTACGGCGATTCGGAGGGCTACGAGCCGTTACGCGAGGCGATCGCGGCGCGCATGCGCGCTCGCGGCGCGCGCAGCGTCGTTGCGAAGAACGTCATCGTGCTAACCGGTTCGACGCAAGGCATCACCATCGTCGCGCAGAGCCTCGCCGAAGCCGGCGACGAAATTATCGTCGAATCTCCGTCGTATCCGGGAGCGCTGCAGATCTTTCAAATCGGCGGCTTACGCGCGATTCCCATTCCTGTCGACGACGAAGGCATGCGCGTCGATCACGTCGAGGCGATTCTGCGTACGCGTCGTCCACGCTTTATCTACACGATGCCCTCGATGCATAATCCTACGAACGTCACCATGAACGCAGATCGGCGCGAGCGGCTCGCAACGATTGCACGCCGTGCCGGGGTTCCGATCATCGAAGACGATCCCTATGGTCCGCTCGCTTCGCACAACGAAACGCCGTTGCTCGCGCTTGCGCCCGACCATGTCGTCTATCTCTCGACCTTCAGCAAAACCATCGCTCCGAGCTTGCGGGTCGGATGGATGGTCGCCCCGCGCACGATCGTCGATCGGCTGCTCATGCGCAAACAGGCGTACGACATGGCGACCAGCCTCTACGTGCAGGCCGCCATCGTCGACTACTTGGAGCGCGGCTATGACGCGCACATCGAACAGCTGCGCGAAGAGCTTCACCTGCGCCGGAGAATCGCCGATGAAGCGATCGCGAAATATTGGCCGAACGGCGTTCGCGCGATCGGCCCCAGCGGCGGGTTCTATCTCTGGGTCGCGACGCCGCGCGAGATGCGCGCGCGCCCGCTTCTCGATGCCGCCGAGCGTCTCGGCGCCTCCTTTCTCTTCGGGGAGGCGTTCTTCGCGAACTCCGGCGGCGATCACAATTTCCGTTTGGCCCTAACTGCAGTCCGACGCGATGAGATATCCGAGGGTATCCGTCGTATCGGCGAAGCGATGCGTAGCCTGCGCGGATGACCGGGCTTCAAAAACGCCTGCTTGCCTGGTATGCGAAATACGGGCGGGCGAATTTACCGTGGCGCGTCGTGCGAAACCCGTACTATACGGTCGTGAGCGAGTTTATGCTGCAGCAGACGCAGGTCGATCGCGTGGTGCCGATCTTCGGAACCTTTATATCGCGTTTCCCGACATTTGCGGCGTTGGCGAAGGGGCCGCGTTCGGAGGTGGTGCGCTATTGGAAAGGGCTCGGCTATAACACGCGAGCGGTTCGATTGAAGGCGCTTGCCGATGCCGTAGTTGCGAAATTCGACGGCGAGATGCCGAGCGACGAAAAGGCGCTCCTCGAATTGCCTGGGGTCGGGCCGTATACCGTTGCCGCGATTCGCGCTTTCGCCTTTAATTACGACGCGGCAGCGAACGACACCAACGTTCGTCGCATCGTCCATCGGGTACATTTCGGTATCGAATATCCCATAAAGGCGAGCACAAAGGAGCTCGAACGGATCGCACGCGAGCTCGTACCCAAAGGCGAAGCGCACGATTGGAATTCGGCGATGATGGACCTGGGCGCGCTCGTATGCACCGCTCGCGCACCCCGTTGCGCGGGGTGTCCGTTGCAAACGCTTTGCGCCGCCGCGCCGATCGATGCAGCGCGCCTCGAGCGCCTGCGCGAGGAATATGCCAAGCCGCCCAGCGCGAAAGATCCCGTCCCTTTCGAATCGACGGCACGCTTCGCCCGCGGACGTATCGTCGATCGTCTGCGCGAACTACCGCCCGGAGAGCGAATATCGCTACTCGATTTGGAGCGCGAGATCATCGGCATCGTACCACCGAATATCGGCGAACGCTTCGACGAGTTCGTGGCCGCGTTAGAGAAAGACGGCGTCGTTGCGCGCGACGGTGACGGAATATCGCTAGCCTGAATCTAAAAGTTCAATACGGCGTCGTAACGGGCCGTCGCCGTTGCGAGGCGAAGGCCCGATTCGTCGTAGATGCCGAACTCGGTATATCGAGGCGCGTAGAGATGGATCGAGAGCGCTTCGTTCGGGGATTTATTCGCGACGCTGTGAAGATCGCGCGCTCCGTCGAGCGCGTCGCCCTCCCCGACGTGCTGCACGCTTCGTCCGACCAACCGTAAACCGGATCCGCCGGCAGCCGTCGCAACGTCCCCGCGAATGTACCGAGCCACGTGTAGCTCGCCTGCGATCACGCGCGTCGCGCAGTAGGAATCACCGTGGTCGTGAATCGGGGTGGTGGCGCCGGGAAACCACAGCAAGGCTAAAATTTCGAACGCGTCGGAGGCGAAGAGCCGCGAGCGCGTATATCCAACCTTTTTGCGGGGTAGCAATGGCTCCCAGCGCTCGCGCTCGGCGAGTCGCTCGGCAATGATGCGATCGATATCGAGCGCGGCGATCATGCGACCCATTCCTCACGGTTGCGCGCGATCCGTTCGGCGATCGCGCGTGCCTGCTCGACGATCTCGGGAACGGCGGTGCTTTCGTAAAGGACTCCACGGAGCATCGGGCCCAACGCGAGCAAACGTTCGTCGATGAGACCCTCGTCATCTATCGCTTCGCCATACGGCGTTGCGTCGATACCCAATCCGAGCGAATCGCGGCGGATGATTCCGCGGCGCAGCAAGGCGCGTACGAGCGGATCCGGGTTTA
This sequence comes from bacterium, assembly GCA_021807645.1. Taxonomy (GTDB): domain Bacteria; phylum Vulcanimicrobiota; class Vulcanimicrobiia; order Vulcanimicrobiales; family Vulcanimicrobiaceae; genus JABEUX01. Next base: position 1,335 of record JAKBCP010000073.1, on the reverse strand, counting down.
AGGCGAGATCGCCGTTTGGGCCCGTGCAGTTGACGACCGACGCGACGATGAGGCTGCGTTGCTCCGAGCCGCTACGGTATGCGATGCGGATACCGTCGGCTTCGTCGGAGGCCGCAACGATCTCGCCCTGGATCGGCACGTAGCGCCCCGCTCGGCGCAGGGCAATGACCGCATCCTCGGTCGCCGCCGGCACGCGATAGCGAAGCGATCCCCAAAGCGGTGCGAGTCGCTCGAGAAATTGTCGGCGCTGCGCGCTCGTCCACCCTAGCCAGATGCGTTGGGAGGGTTGCCGAAGCGCCTCGGCGACTTCGCGCCAGTCGCCGCCGGCGGCGATGTTGTCGCGCATCGCCGCTCGCACCGAACGCATCAGCGAGAGCGGAGAGCGCTCGTCGATATTCAACGCGCGGAAATTGCATGCCCGTATCGCGGGAACTTCGCGGGCGGGAAGATAGGCATGACGCGCGAGCGTGAATGCCGTTCCACGATGTTCCGCATAGGAATAGGCGGCGACCCGATCCATAGCGGTGAGGCCTCTCCCAATGCAGAGCATGTCGCCCGTAGGGAGTTCGTTCGTTTCGGTACGCCATGGGTCGCCGAAATAACGCGCACTCTCGAGGAGTTCACGCGGCAAGAAGTTGTCGGCTGGTCTCGCGTTCCCAAGCGCGAGTACGACGGTATGCGCGCGGTAGCGGCGGTTCCGAGCGTCCGTGAGGATGAAGCCGTCCCCCGCGCGATCGAGATCGACGACCGCCGTGCGTTCGACACGCACTTGCATGCGCCCATCGATAGCTATTCGTAGCGATTCGCGGACGTAATCGCCGAAGCGCTTCCGGGGAAGCAATGCATTGGGGTCGCACCGTAGCGTTCGCACGAGATGCCCCGGATCGCCGGCGACGACGCTCATCGCGCGCGCGGGTCCGTTCATAAACCATATCGGCGAGCCTTCCCGGTAGGCGGCGCCGCGTCCGGGTTCTTCGGGAGAGAACAGTCGCAACCGCGCATGCCGCGCGAAGCGCGCACAGGCGATCGCCACCGCCGCGCCGGCGAGGCCGCCGCCGATAACGGCAACGTCATCGACCTCTCGTTCGCCTTTCATCGTAGCCGGTTCATCGGCAGGTCGGTTGCGTCGGTTAAGCGCAAAAGATCGCCCGTGGCCGTAATTCCGTTTCCCAAGCGTAAAGTTTCGAAGAGGATCGCGAAAAAAGAGCTGGCGCTGCTCGAAGCGGCCTATCCGCACGCCGTCACGGCGCTCGCCTATCGTAACCCTTACGAATTGCTGGTCGCCGTCATTCTCTCGGCGCAGTGTACTGACGCACGTGTCAATCTTACGACGCC
>JAKBCP010000072.1 GCA_021807645.1 bacterium | reverse complement strand
GTAGCCGGCAAAGAGTTTCGCCGGCACTGTGATGCTTCCGGGCTCTTCGATCTCCGCTTTCACCCGTTGCTCGAGCGTCAGCTCGAGGTCGGTCGCACGCACGGAGACCGAGCCGTTCTCGGCTTGGATGAGTACGTTGGAAAGAATCGGCACGGTCGTATGCGCGTTTACGACTTTGCTTGCCGCACCGACGGCGGCCGAGATCTCCTTGGTCTCACAGGATAGCTTCACAGTTACTCACGTCCTCTTGCATGTAAGCCGTCGTTCTTTATTGAGTATATAAGTCGTCGTCGTACCAGTAGAGCGGTGGGGCGTGCGAACAAGTTCGCTTTTTGCCTACGGGGATGCGGCTTTCCATCGCATCGACCGTGTGGGTAAGGCTGCGAGCCGTTCTTCGCAGTTTCCGGCGCTCGTAGCGGCGGTTTTGTTATCCACCTTCGTGCACCGCCCCTGTACGGGGCGCCGTGGAGAGCCCGACACGGAGAAGAAAGCGGTTAGCGTCGGCATGCGTCGATCAGGCGCTCGACCCGGTTACGGAACGCTTCGTCGCGCATCATCTGTTCTTTGATTTTATTGCGCGCGTAGATAATGGTGGTGTGATCTTTTTTCCCGAACTCGCGCGCGATCTGGGGGAGCGAACAATTGGTCAGTTGGGTCGCGACGTACATCGCGATCTGCCGCGGCCCGGCGACGCGCGCGTCGCGACGCGGGTGATCGAGCTCTTTGAGGGTCAGGCCGTTTGCGGCCGCGACGACCTCTTTGATCTTCGGTATGGTGACCCGGCTGACCGACGCATCGGCGATGAGGCTCTTGAGGGCCTCCCCGGCGAGTTCGGTGGTGATCGGGGACTTCGAGAGCGAGGCGAAGGCTACGACCCGGATCAGCGCGCCCTCGAGCTCGCGGATATTCGAGGGGATCACGCGGGCGATGAACGATGTAACCTCGTCGGGAACCGGGATGCGGTCGGTCTGCGCCTTTTTGCGCAGGATCGCCTCGCGCGTCTCGATATCGGGGTTCTGAATATCGGTCAGCAGCCCCCATTCAAAGCGCGAGCGGAGCCGAGATTCGAGCGTCTGGATCTCTTTCGGCGGGCGATCGGAGGAGATGATCAGCTGGCGCCCCGATTCGTGGAGCGCGTTGAAGGTATGGAAGAACTCCTCTTGCGTCGTCTCTTTTCCGGCGAGGAACTGAATATCGTCGATAAGCAGCACGTCGACCTGACGATACTTGTTTCGAAATTCCGGGGTTTTGTTATTTTGTAACGCGATTATGAATTCGTTGGTGAATTTCTCGCAAGTAACGTAGACGAGGTTGGCGCCGGGATGATCGAGGAGTACGCGGTGACCGATCGCGTGCATGAGGTGCGTCTTTCCCAACCCGACGCCTCCATAGAGGAAGAGCGGATTGTAGGCGCGCGCCGGCGCCGACGCGACCGCTTGTGCGGCGGCGTGCGCGAAACGGTTGGAGTTGCCGACGACGAACTCTTCGAACGTATAGCGCACGTTGAGGTTGGCGCTGCGCAACGTATCGAGGTTGCGCACCTGCGTTACCGCTGCGGCAGGGCTTGCTTCGGCGGGGCCGGCGCTCTGCGCGCGCTCCTCGCGGGCCGGGGCGGCGGCTTGCGCGAACTGCGCGATCTCCTCCGGCTCGAGGACGCGAATGCGCAGCGTCACCGCTTCGCCGAACACACCGCTCAAGGTTTCGACAATCTGCGATTTTAATCGCGTCTCGACCCATTCGCGCGCGAAGCCGGTATGGACGCCCAACGAAAGCTCGCTGCCGTCGATCGCAAGCAAGTGCATCGGCTTGATCCACATCTCGAAAACGGGCTTCGAAAACGCATCGCGTAACGCGACTAATGCGCTCTCCCAAAGCTCCGTAGAAAACTCCGAGGTGCCGACCGTCAGCGCCATGCCGTTGCTCCTTCACAAGCCTGATTAAGAACGTTATCGATGCCCTAAGGCCGGAGCCTTCGAACATCGGGGTGGGTCTCTCGGCTTGGCTTAATGAGGGCATCTCCCTGCGAAAATATCCACGGAGTTGTGCACTTATCCACAGCCCCTGTTCCGACGCTTTTTCGGTCTTTTTGTCGCTTCTTGCCCACAATCCGGGGATCGCCTCGACGGCGCTGAAACGCCCGTCATTACAGGCGAATCGGCGTACCCGAAGCGCAAAAAAGGCCGCTCTATACACAGCTTTCTCAACAGGTGTGGAGAGCGCCCCTGCTTGACGGACGGGGCTTCCCCTGCCTATACTCCGTAAGCCGTCTGCCGCCCATCGGCGGCCTTTTCAATGTCCCACCTAGGAGCTACAACATTATGAAGCGGACGTACCAGCCGCACAATCGGCGCCGCAAGCGCGTCCACGGGTTCCTCGAGCGCATGCGCACGAAGAACGGCCGCAACGTGCTCGCACGTCGGCGCAAGAAGGGGCGTCACCGCCTCAGCGTCTAGGCGGTAGAGAAGCACCCCGTGCCGATGCGCCGCTACGAGACCCTAAAGCGGCGAGCCGATTTCCATCGTTTGCGCCGCAGCGGCCGACGTGTCGAGACGTCGGCCTTTTCGCTTTTCTCCGATCGCGGCCGCGACGGGGCCACCCCCGTCGTGGGGATCTCGGTCTCGGGCAGCGTTGGGGGAGCGGTCGTCCGCAACCTCGTCAAACGCCGCCTGGGGGCGGCGATCCAAGCGCGGCTCGCCGAACCGGCTCCGGGCCGGCTCTTGCTCGTCGCCAAGCCGGCGAGCGCCGGCATGAGCTACGCCGATCTCGAGCGTGCCGTCTTCGAGGCGACCCGATGACGCTCGCGCAGCGGGCCGCGATTGCGGCGATCGCGCTCTATCGGCGACTCCTCTCGCCGCTTTTCCCGCCGGCCTGCCGTTATATGCCGACCTGTTCGGAGTACGCAACTGAAGCGATCGCACGCTTCGGAGTGCCGCGGGGAGCCTGGCTCGCTCTGCTCCGGCTTTTGCGCTGCCATCCGTGGCACGCCTCGGGGTACGATCCCGTTCCCCCGACCATCTCGTTGAAAGGACCCCGGTGACGCCAATCTTCGCCGCCTCGATACTCGACCCGATCGTCAATTCGCTTTCGTGGTTGGTTCTGGGGATCGACCGCTACACGCATAACCTCGGCGTGAGCTTGGTCGTTCTTGCCCTGCTGATCCGCCTGGTCTTCTGGAAGCTCAACGTCGCACAGTTTAAAGCGATGATCTCGATGCAAAAAGTTGCACCCGAGATGAAGAAGCTGCAGGCGCGCTACAAAGACGATTCCAAGAAACTTCAAGAAGAGACGATGAAGCTCTACAAAGAGCACAACGTCAATCCGCTCGCGGGCTGCTTGCCGATGCTGGTGCAGCTGCCGATTCTCTTCAGCGTTTTCTGGGTCGTTATCTTACACCGCGATCTCTACGCGCAAACGAAATTTTGGTGGATCGGCACCGCGCTCTCAGCGCATTTCCCGGCGATCTTCGCGCAGAGCCTCGCGCAACCCGACCTGTTGCTCATCGTGCTGTACATGATCTCGCAGTACGTCAGCCTGCGCTTCACGACGATGCCGGCGACCGATCCGCAGCAAGCCAATACCAACAAGATCATGCAGATCGTCTCGCCGCTGATGATCGGCTTCTTCGGTTATCGCGCGCAGTGGCCGTCGGCGATGGTGCTCTACTGGCTTTCGTATAACGTGCTGACGATGGCGCAGCAGTTCTACATGCTGCGGCAATACCACGAACCGCTCGGCGCAATCGATAGCGATCGCGCGATCACCGCCGACGATAGCGTTTCTGCCGCGGTCCGCGAGATCGACGAACGCGTCGCGAAATCCTCAAAGAAAAAGAGCACGGCTTCATCGCCGTCGCTCAATAACGGCTCGGTTAAAAAGAAAGGCGCGAAGCCCTAATGCTCTACGAAGACGACTACGAGTTTGAAGAACAGCCGGCGCACATTCGCGACCGCGCGATACCCGGCAGCGGCGGCGGCGGCGGCCGCGGCCGTCGACCCTTCCGCGGCGGCGGACGTCCGCGCTCCAACGGCCCGTCGGGGAAGGCGCAGCCCGTTCCCGAAGACGCGAAGACGGCACACGCATTGCTGACCGAGATGCTCGCGAAGATGGGCGTCGGAGCTTCGGATATCTCGTATATTCCGCGACAGGAAGGCGAGTATTTCGAAGTCAACGGCCCCGACCTCGCGATGCTGATCGGTCGACACGGCAATACGCTCGAGGCAATCAACTTGGTGTTCAACAACATTATCAATGCGGGAAATCGCGGCAACCGCCGCTATTTCACCATCGATGCGGAGGGGTATCGCGCCCGCCGCGCCGAGCGTCTCAAGGAGATCGCACTCGACGCCGTCGAGGAAGTCGTTCGCAGCGGCAAGCCGAGTAAACTCGAGCCGATGCTTCCCTCGGAGCGCAAGATCGTGCACATGACGATCTCGGAAGATGCTCGCATTCGCACTGAATCCGAGGGTGTGGAGCCCGAGCGCTGCGTCGTCGTCTTCCCGGCTTGATCTCCCCATAGCGCTTCGTCTCGAGAAGCATACTGCCGTGAAGCGCTACGCATCGAGCCGGGTGGACCACCTGCAGATCGCAATCCCCGCAGGGGGCGAAGAAGCGGCGCGTGCCTTTTACGGCGCGCTCCTCGCTTTGCGCGAGCTGCCTAAGCCGACCGAACTGCTCGCGCGCGGCGGGCTCTGGTTTCGCGGCGGTACGGTCGCCGTGCATCTCGGTGTCGATCCGGATTTTCGCCCGGCGAGGAAAGCGCACGTCGCGCTTGCGTGCGCCGAGTACGCTACGATTCTCGAGCGATTGCGCGCTGCGAAGATCGCAATCCAACCCGACGATCTCCCCTTCGAAGGACGGGCGCATTGCTACATCGCCGATCCGTTCGGCAATCGTATCGAGTTGATCGACGACGCGCCGTTGCCGGCGACCGAGGATGCGGACGAGCCGACGATCGTTGCGGTCGCGACGCCGCCGGGGCACGGCGCGATTACGATCGTGCGAGCGAGCGGGCCCCGCGCGCGCGCCGTCGCCGCACGACTCACCGCAGGTGCCGCGCTCGCGCCGCGCCTTGCGACCCGCGTTACGCTCGTCGATGAAGCGGGGCGTCCGCTCGACGATGCCCTCGCGCTCTTCTTTCCGGCTCCGCATTCGGCGACCGGCGAGGATGTCGTCGAGTTTCATCTGCATGGTGCGCCGGTGCTCGCGCGCGAACTCGTGCGGGTCGCGATTGCATGCGGGGCGCGCCAGGCCGGGCCGGGAGAGTTTACGCGGCGCGCGTTTCTCGCCGGAAAACTCGATCTCGACGGGGTCGGAGCGATCGGCGATCTCATCGTCGCCGAGACGGCATCGGCGGCGCGCGCCGCGCTTGCCAATCTCGGCGGCGCGCTGCGGGCGCAGATCGCGGGGATGCGGAGCC
>JAKBCP010000071.1 GCA_021807645.1 bacterium | reverse complement strand
GCCGCCGGTTCGCAGATCTTCGGCATCTCGTTGTTTGCCCTACGCGCAACGGCCGCACTCTGCGCGGCCGGATCGATATTCGTCACGGTTCGGATCGTCACGCATCTCGGAGGCCGCACCTTCGCCGCGACGATCGCCGCAGTCGCTGCCGGCCTGACCCCGGTTCTCGCGCTCTTTGGCGCGCAAGTCGGCCCCGATATGGTCGGGCTCTGGCTCTGGCCTCTCGCCGCGCTCTACCTTTTGCGGATCGTCGACGGAGCGTCGCCGCGCCTGTGGCTCGCGGTTGGAGCGACGCTCGGAGCTTCGTTCGAGGGAAAATATAGCGTCGTCTTTTTCGCGTTCGCACTCGCACTCGCCCTCGCGCTCACGAAGGAACGGCGGATTTTTGCAACGCCGTACTTTTGGTATGGTGCAGCCTTGGGGTTCGCGATCGCTCTGCCCAATATCGTTTGGCAAATCACGCACGGCTTTCCGATGCTCGAGGTGCTCCAGGCAGGCCGCGACGGTAAAAACGTCGTTCTCTCGCCGCTTTCCTACCTCGTGCAGGAGATCGTTCTCACCAACCCCTTCCTCGCATGGCTCTGGATCGTCGGCATCGTTTCGGCGCTACGCACACCAAGGCTACGTTGGCTCGGCATCGCGGCATTGGTGATGCTTGCCGAGATGATCGCGTTTCACGGCAAGAATTATTACCCGGCCGATATCTACTCGATATACATTTCACTCGGAGCCGTTGCAATCGAACGTGCATTGAAGGCTCCCTGGGAGCGCGTAACACTCGCTTGCGCGATTCCCGTACTTGCCGCGTGGATGATCCCGGTCGCCTTGCCTATACTCTCGACGCCGCGAATGCTGGCCTACACCGCGTTTCTTCGCAGCGCGCTACATCTCTCCGTTGCCTCTGAAAATCACAAAATAGCACGGCTCGGCCAAGATTATGCAGACATGCATGGTTGGCCGCGGCTTGCAGCAACGGTCGCCGAGATCTATGCGGCCCTTCCGGCACGACAACGCATCGGCGCGGCGATCTTCACGGGAAATTACGGCGAGGCATCGGCAATCGAGTTTTTTAATGCCCGCGGCACCATTCCGCCGGTGCTTTCCGGGCACAATCAATATTGGCTGTGGGGAACGCAGGGTGCATCGGGGGCGACGATCCTCGCCGTCGGTAGCCGCTGCCCCGGCGGATCGCGCATCTATGCTCGCCGACGTATCGTTGCGCGCTTTAGCAACCCGTTGGGAATGCCGTACGAAGACGATCTTCCCATTCGCCTCTGTCAAGAGCCGCGCGCTTCGCTGGCCGCCGTTTGGCCCACGGTACGCCACTATAATTAGAACGCCGACGCCCCACCCGCAGCAGGCAAATCGGCGCCGCTACGCGTAGGGGTACCAAGCGTAAAGGAGCGCCGATAGAATATGAGTTCACTCCGAAAAATCGGTTTCGTTGCGGCGGGCTTGCTGTTCGCCCTCTCCGCATGTTCGAAGAGCACAACGAGCTCTTCATCTTCTGCAAGCACCGCACCGCAAAGTTCGGCGGCAGCATCGCCGGCCGGAAGCCCGATGGCTGCAACGAGCCCCGCAGCGGCGAATGCCGCCGGAGCTTCCGTCTACAACACGAACTGCGCGAGTTGTCACCAAGCAACGGGCGAAGGCGTCGCCGGAGCCTTTCCTCCGCTCGCCGGAAACCCAACGGTTACCGGTAATGCAACGAAGGTTATTCACATCGTGAAGTACGGCCTCAAAGGTGCGATTACCGTGAAAGGCAAGAGCTACAACGGCATGATGCCGCCGTGGGGATCGACGTTATCGAATGCTGATATCGCCGCCGTCATCTCCTACGTACGTTCGTCGTGGGGGAACGCAGCGAGTCCGGTTACCGTCGCCGATGTGAAGGCAGTCGCAAAGTAAACGTCACTGCGCGGTGCAGACGTCACCGCCGTGCGGCACGAGCGTGCCGCGTTCCAGCGATGCGAAGGTGCGTACGACGTGCCTCGCATCGCTGCGTTTCCAGGTAATGCGCCCGGCGAGCGGTGCGCTCCCGCGCGCAGCCGAGTAGGGATAGAACGGGCCGCTCCAACTCCAGGTGCCGTCGCTCGCGCGAGTACCATGCATATTCGCATAACTACCGCCGCCGTGAAAATCGCGATAGACCCAGATTCCGCGCGACGGGATATAGCCGACAAACGCACTCCCGCTCGGAAGGCCGTCGGGACGAATGCCCCAGTCGACGCGTACCCAACGGCTGCCGGGAACGCGGCCGATGCGCCAGAGCGAGGGCTGCTCGCCCTTCGCGCTACAGCGCCACGAGCCGGCGAAATCGGTGAGGAACGCGTTCGAGGATTTTGCCGGGGCGACGACCGCCGCTACCAGCGCAAGCGATGCAAGCATCCGTCCTCCGTTCGGGTCGCCCGGCAGAGCTCCTAGTGCCCGAACGAACGAGCGATACCGATAAATGGAATGATCAGGGCATCGCGATCGGCGAGCCGGTGATAGGGGAAGAACATCGAGAGGTTGATGTACCGAATTCCGTAGGTGAGCGAATAGCGACGATTGCGAACGCGATTGGAGAGCGCGGCGTCCACCTGCGAACCAACCTCGGGGTTGGAGAACCTGACGCCTTCGTCACCATCGGCATCGTTGGTCGGTTCGTATTGAGTGAGGTTCGCAGAGAGGTGCGGATTGACGGCAAGATCGACGTGCCACCGCGAGTGGATGGTCGAATAAATCTTGCTTCGAATTTCATAGCGCATGCCGACCAGGCGCGACGCTTCTGCGCTTGATTCGCCGAAAAGTCCGATCGGTGGGTATATCGAGTTTTGATTGATAATTGATTCCCCGATCCCAATTGCAGTCATCGCGTTGATGCGATAACGCAACGCGGCGTTGAGATAGGATGCTTGGATGCTCGACGGGCCATTACTAAACGAGTCGGTCGAACTGACCGGCGTATGGCCGAACGATGAAGTGAACTCGGCGAAGAGCGCCCATCGCTTTTCGGAGGTCGTTACCCGGAGAATCGGCGCCGGTGCCAACGAGACCGTCGACGTGCTGCCGTTCTCGACGTGCGTCCCGCTCACGAGAAGCGCGCGTACTTCGATACGCGTGGTCGCAGCGCCGGCCGGGCGCGCGAGCGCGAAAACAACAAGAAAAACCGCGCTGCATCGTAGGAGCGTTTTCACGGAGAGACCTTTCATAAAGAAGTGCGATAGGAGGCGCAACGTTAAACGCCCGCTCGAAGGCTCCTCTACCTTGCGCTCGCTTCGGCACGAAAGCAATCGGCACTATGGTCGTCGATGATGCCGACCGCTTGGAGGTACGAATAGACGATCGTGGGGCCGACAAAACGGAAGCCGCGCGCGTGCAGATCCTTCCCGATCCGCGTTGAGAGCTCGGTGCTCGCCGGCAAGGCTTCGCCGCGGGGCCGATGGGTGACGATGGGTCGCCCGTCGACGTACGCCCAGAGCCATTGCGAAAACGATCCATGGGTTCGCGCAATCTCGAGATAGGCTCGCGCGTTCTCGATGCTCGATTCGATCTTCCGTCGGTTTCGCACCAAGCCGGCATCGGAGATCATCGCTTCGATCTGCCGCGAACCGAAGCCGGCGACGATCTCGGGTTCAAAATTCTCGTACCGGCGGCGGTACACTTCTCGTTTGCGCAGGATAGTCTCCCAACTTAAACCCGCTTGAGCGCCTTCCAACACGAGCATCTCGAAGAGGTGTCGATCGTCGTGCGAGGGGACGCCCCACTCTCCGTCATGATAGGGAATCGAGAGATCGCTGTTCGCCCAGGCACATCGTACGATCGGTTTCATCCTTGCGGCGCTCCTTCGAGCAATTCATCGAAGAGCGCGAGCAGCACGGGATACGTTTTCTCGGTCCGCGCGCGCGGCGAATCGGGATCGAATGGGTCGTGATTCAACGGCTCGGTTTCCAGCTCTTGGTACGTTGCATCGGCGCCGCGTTCGCTCCATCGTTCGACGAGCCTGCGGGTCGCGAGGTTATTCACCGCCGGGTCGCGCGCGACGACGACCGCGCGAATTTTTCGAGCGAGCGGAGCGCTCCGCCGTGCGGTCCGAAAAGTCGCATCGGCGACACGCATGACCGCGGCGACCGCGCGCGTCGGGAAACGCGGGTATGCCGTCGCCGGACGGAAACGCTCGCGCAAATCGGGATCCCACCAAACGTGCACGTTCGGGACGATCCGCGCGCCGAGCATGATCGCGCGGCTCACCGGGCGAGAAAAGCGTAATACCGCGAAGCCCGGGCAGACCGGTATCGCAAGCGCGATGCCGCTGCGGAACTGCGCCGCGTACGCAGCGAGCGTTCCGCCGGTCGAATGCCCCATCACCGCAACCTGTTCGCCCAGCATCGCAGCGATATCGAGCGCGTCGTCGAGTGTTTTGACGAGTTCCGTACTTTTCAACGACGCGAGTTTCTTCGTGAGGCGATCGCTCTCGCCGTGATGCGGAAGCCGAACGGCGATGACGTTCGCTCCGCGCTCGTGCAGCGCCGGACCGAATGCCGAAAACTGCGCCGGATTATTCGTTAACCCGTGAAGCAGCACTACGCAGAGCGGGCGGCGTCGGCCATGTAACCACGCCTTGGTACGCGCCGTCGAAAGAATATCGGGCCCGTCGAGCGCTTGCATTCGGGCAAGCGCGACGAGCCCTTCTTCGAAAGAGTCGTTCACGTGTCGGTCACGATCTGCAACAATAACGGCAGGACGCGATCGGCGAGCTCTGGATGTCGTTCGGGCTCGATGATATCGTGCGAGATCCGTAGCCCGCGCAACCGCTCCTCGCGAATGCCGACCGCACCCGACGCCCTCCACGCCGCCACGAGACGCCGCACCGCGCGGTTGTTGACGGCCGCTTCGCGATCGTTGGTGACGGCAACGATATCGTGCGTACGCGGAGGAGATAGCCGAGCGTCGGCAAGCAACGCATCGGCCAACCCGTATACGCGCGCCACTGCATGGGTGCTGTAGCGTGGATAGCCATGCGCGGGTAACTGCCGCTCTCGCGCGATGGGATCCCACCAGGCAAACGCGTTCGGTAGTCGCAAAACTGTCCGCGCCAGCACCGGTGCGACTCGATTCGGAAGCCAGGCGAAACCGAGAAACGGCGCGATTGCGACCGCGCGTTCCAACGTTTCGTCATGTGCGAGCCGAAGCGCGAGCGTACCGCCGAGCGAGAAACCCACGACGGTGATGCGCGCGGCGAGCTCGCGCGCTGCCTCCAGGGCGAGATTGCAGCGATCGATGAGTTCGACGGCATCGAGTTTTGCGAGCTCCGCGGTCAGGCGATCGCGGCGGCCGTGCCGGGGGAGCCGCGGCACCACCACCGCATAGCCGCGCCCGGCGAGGATCCGTGCGAGCCGTTCCATCTGCCCCGGACTCGCGGTCAGGCCGTGGAGCAACAGGGCCGCCCGCCCATCGGGCCG
>JAKBCP010000070.1 GCA_021807645.1 bacterium | reverse complement strand
CGAGCCGATCTGCGTGTACGATGCACCCCAACGGTTATCGCCGACGCCGACGCCGTTATTGCCGACGCCGAGTGCGGCGAATGAATAACCCGAGAGCGAGAGATTCATCGCGACCCACGGTGCAAAGAACGGGGTCGGGAACATACCGACCTGAAGGCTGCCGTTGCCGTGGCTGAGGCCGTTATAGGCGATCCAGCCTTGATCGATCGAAGAAGCCGGCATGCCGCCCTCGACGATCGGCACCGAGGCGTAGTAGGTGAAATCTTTTCCGAGGTAACCTGCGCTGAGCAGGTCGATGACGCCGACCATCACCTTGTTGCCGAAGGTCGGGTCGGGAACGCTCGATTTATTGAGCGTGAACTCCAGCGCTACCGGCAGATGTTTGTTGTTCTCCATCTGCGCGTGCGCGTCGAGGACGCGCGCGAAGTTCGTCGCTAATACGTAGCGGCCGGTAGCGTTGAGGTTAGGAACGGAGGTGTGGCACATCTGGCAGCTGACGCCGCCCTGTGCGTTGGCGAAGAGCGGAATAGCGCTGGCAGGACGCGCCGAACCGAGGATGGCGAATGCCACCCCCAGTGCGACGATCAGTCCGCTGCGACCGATTTTGGCGTTCATTGTTTTACTATCACCGTTAGCTTCATGTTCGCGTGATTGAGACCGCAGAAAATCGCGCAGGGAAGAACGTAGGTGCCGGCCTTCGTCGGGGTCACGGCGACGCTCACGGTCTTACCCGGTTGAATGCGGGTGAGCGGGATGTGGAGCCGATTAGAAACGATTCCGTGCACTCCTCCTGACGAGGTCAGGTGCAGGGTCGTCGTTTGACCGACATGCATCACGATCGTGCTGGGGGTGAACTTGCCGTCCGAGCTGGCGACGATGCTCGTAGCGCCGGCGGCGGCGACTTCCTTGGTGACGCCGGCGGCGCCGGCGGGGCGAGCTCCGACGCCGAGGGCGACGAGAGCGAGGGTTGCGATAAAGGTGGTAAGCGTGCGTTTCATGAGTTCCTCCTGTGAATCGAATGGTACGCGGCGCATACGAAGACGCGATGAGCCCGGGGGGAACGGGTTGGGAAGAAGTCGAGAAGCGGAGAGGGGTCGACGATGGGGCGACCGTACCTACCAACCGCTTTGGAGAAAAAACGAGTGGTGGTCACCGGGCTCGGGGCCGTGACGCCGTTAGGGAACACCCGAGAGGAATTCTGGCGCCGACTGATCGCCGGCGATTCGGGCGTCGGCCCGATTACGGCGTTCGATGCGAGTGCCTTTACGACGCGTATCGCCGCCGAGGTCCGCGATTTCGATACCGACGCCCTTTTGGGGCGCAAAGAGGCGCGGCGCATGGATCGCTTCACGCAGTTTGCGATGGTCGCGGCAAATGAAGCGATCGCCGACGCTGCCTTGCCGACCGACGAAGCGACGAAAGAGCGCATCGGTGCGGTGATGGGCAGCGGCATCGGCGGCATCATCACGTTCTGGCTGGAATCGGAGAAAGCGGCGGCCGCCGGCACGTGGGCGCGTTGCTCGCCCTTCTTTATACCGATGCTGATGTCGAACGCGGCATCGGCGAATATCTCGATGAACCACGGATTCCGCGGCCAGATCTTCTCGGTGGCCAGCGCGTGCGCCAGCGCCAACGACGCGATGGCGATCGCCTATCGCAGCATCGCCGGTGGTGAGGCGATCGCCATGGTAACCGGCGGCAGCGAGGCTTGCGTCTCGCCGCTGGCGATCGGCGGTTTTTGTTCGATGAAAGCGATGTCCACCCGCAACGAGGAGCCGACGAAGGCTTCGCGGCCGTTCGATAAAGATCGCGACGGCTTCGTTTTGGGCGAAGGCTCCGGCGTGCTGATCTTCGAGGAATACGAACACGCGCGAGCGCGCGATGCGCGCATCTATTGCGAGGTGTTGGGGTACGGCGAATCCGCCGACGCCTATAACATCGTCGCGGTCGATCCCGAGGGTCGCGGCGTCAAGCTGGCGTTCGAGCGCGCCTTCGCAAACTCCGGGGTCGGGCGCGATGAGGTCGATTACATCAACGCGCACGGCACGTCGACCCCGATCGGCGATCCCGCGGAGTCAAAAGCGATCGAGGAAACCTTCGGCGAGCGCGCTGCGAAAATCGCCGTCAGCTCGACGAAATCGATGCACGGGCACGCGCTCGGCGCGGCCGGCGGGATCGAAGGGGTCGCGACGGTGCTCGCCGTCGCCAACGATATCGTTCCGCCGACGATCAACTACGAACACCCCGACCCGGAGTGCCGGCTCGATTACGTCCCCAACGTCGCACGAAAAATGACGGTGAACGTCGCGTTCTCGAACTCTTTCGGCTTCGGCGGTCACAATAGCGTGTTGGTCTTCGGCAAAGTACGGTAGCTCGCGATGGCCGGTGAGGCGCGGCGTCGCCGCGTGCGCACGTGGTTGCGCTTGGCGGGAATTCGCAGCGTCGGCGAGCTCGGGCACATCGAACTCGCACTGCGGCATGGTTCTTTCGCGCGCGAACGCGGCGGCGAGAGCAACGAGCGGCTCGAGTTTCTCGGCGATTCGGTGCTGGGGTTTATCGTTGCGACCTGGCTCTACGAGATGTTTCCGACGTTGACCGAGGGCGAGTTAACGATACGCAAGGCGCGCATCGTGAAAGACGAAGCGCTCGCCGTCACCGCGGCGCGGCTCGGCTTCGACGACGCGATCGAGTTGGGCGTCGGCATGCGCAACGCCGGCGGTACGGAAAACGCATCGATTCTCGCCAACACCTTCGAGGCGTTCGTCGCCGCGCTCTACCTTCAATTCGGCATCGAGGCGGCGCGCAAATTCGTGCTCGAGCAGCACGTCGCTCGCGTCGATCTCGATCCGCTCGCGCTCGTCGACCCGAAGACTCGCCTGCAACAGTACACGCAGGCGCACGCCCTCGGGTTGCCCTCGTACGACGACCGCGGCGAGGGGACGCCGCAGCACCCCGCTTTTACCTCAACGGTCGTTATCGATGGGCGCCCCCTGGGAAGTGGGAGCGGCGCGTCGAAACGAGCGGCCCAGCAGGCGGCTGCGATAGCCGCGCTACGCACGCTTGAAAGCGCTTCGGGCGCGCAAGGAATTTCGTGAAACTCAGGAAGATCAAGGCGTTTGGTTTCAAGACATTCGCCGATGCAATAACGCTCGATTTTGCGGGCGGCATTACGGGTATCGTTGGGCCGAACGGTTCGGGAAAATCGAACATCGTCGATGCCTTCCGTTGGGTATTGGGCGAGACGAGCACGCGCAGCCTCCGTTCCGATAAACTCGAGGGCGTTATTTTCGCCGGTACCGATAAGCGCAAGCCGCTCGGGCTTGCGGAGGTCTCGCTGACCTTCGATAACACCGACGGACGCCTGGCGACGGATTTTCGCGAAGTCGAGATTACGCGCCGCACCTACCGCGCCGGCGAGAGCGAATATTTTATCAATCGCTCGCAGGTGCGCTTGCGCGACATCCACGATCTGCTGATGGGTACCGGGCTCGGGCCGGGTTCGTATTCGATCGTCTCGCAGGGGCAGATCGACGCGATCTTGACCAGTAAACCGGCGGAGCGGCGCGCGCTGTTTGAAGAGACCGCGGGCATCAATAAATTCCTCGCTCGTAAAAACGAATCGCTTCGCCAACTCGAAAAGACCGAACAGAACGCGATCCGCATCAACGATCTCATTTCGGAGATCGAAAAGCGCATCCCCGAACTCGAGACGCAGGTGCGTCGCGCGAAGCGCTACCGCAAGGTGCAGGCGCGCGTTCGCGATCTCGAGATCCTTTCGTATCTTCGCGCGAGCGCATCGCGGCGCGAAGAGCGGACGCGGCTCGCCGACGAGAGCGCGCGCATCGAAGAGCGTCGCGGAAACGCCGCCGCAAGCGCTGCGAGCCTCGGGGGGCTTTTCTCGGAGGTGCGCAATCGGCTCTATCAGGCCGACCTCGCTTTGGAAGAGCTGCGCGCGAACGCCCAAGAGCGCCGAGCCGAACTCGCACGCGTCGAAGCCGATTATGCCGCTGCGCTCGCACGGCGCGAGGCGCTCGAAGCACAAGATACGCAGACCTCGGCCGACGTCGAACGCGTCGCTCGCGAGCGCGAAGAGCTCGGCGCGACGATCGAACGGCTCGAAGCGGAGATCGAACCGGTCCTCAGCGAACTCGAAGCGGCGCGCGAACGCGAACTCGCCGCCCAGGCGACGCTCGCGCAGGCGCGCGCGCAGCTCGACGCGATCTTCACGCGGTTGCGCGAGGTCGAGGCCGACGTCGCGCGCGAAGCGACGGCACGCGCCGAACGCCGAGCCCAAGGCGAGAGCTTGCGCGGGGAGATCGCGCGGCTCGAAGGTGAGATCGCCGAAGATGCGGCGCGGCTCGGGGGGCTCGAACGCTCGGTCGACGAGAGCACGCATCGCTACGCGCAACACGAGAGCGCGCTCGCCCATGCAGAAGAGCAGCAGCGCGACGCGCGAAGCGCGGTCGAGAGCGCGCAGGCGGCGCACGCGCAGGCTCAGAGTGCCGCCGCGGCGGCGACCGCGTCGTTGCGCGAACATGCCGGCGAGGTAAAGGCCGCCGAATCACGGCTCCACACCATCGAGGAGTTGGAGAATTCGCTCGAAGGGCACGTGCCGGGCACGCGCGCGGTGATGGAGGCCAAGCAGCGCGGCGAACTCGGCGGCATCGAAGGGATCGTCAGCAACCTCATCACCACCGACGAAAAATATGCGCGCGCGATGGATATCGCTTTCGGCGCGCGTCTCTCGAATATCGTGACGACGAGCTCCGAGGATGCCGAGCGCGGCATCGAATTTCTCAACGCACGCGAGGCGGGGCGCGCGACCTTCCTCCCGCTCGATACGCTCTCGGCCCGCGATGCCCGTACGATGACCCCGGAGCTCGGCGCGATTCCCGGCGTCATCGATTACGCGCATCGTCTCGTGCGTACCGACGCACGTTACGAAGGTGTCGTCCGCTTTCTCGTCGGCAACGTCTTGGTCGTCGATACGTTGCAGACCGGCATCCACTTGGTGCGCGAACGCAAATTGCGCGAGACGATCGTCACGCTTGGCGGCGAGCAGATAACCGGCGGTGGGGCGATCACCGGCGGCCGCTTTCAGCGCGAACGCTCGCTGCTCTCGCGGCGCGTTGCGGCGCAGACGCTGCGCGGGCAGCTCGACGCGATGCACGCGACGTTACGACGCCTTGAAGCCGAAGCGAGCGCCTGCGCCGAGCGGATCGAAAGCACCGCTCGCGCGCTTGACGAAGCGCGCGAAGCCTCGAACGCCGGCGACGTTCGCGTAACGGAGTTACGCGGCGAACTCGCGGCACTCGGTGCAACGCTCGAACGCACGAACGCCGAGGTCGGCGCGGTGCGGGCGCATATCGACGAACGGCGCGGCGCGCTCGTCGTCGCGCGCGAACGCGCCTTAGCGCTCGGCGACGAGACGACCTCGCGAGCGAGC
>JAKBCP010000069.1 GCA_021807645.1 bacterium | reverse complement strand
GACGATCGCCCTCGCTGCATGCGGCGGCGGAGGTGGGAGCGGCTCGATTCCATCGACCAACAACCCGACGGCCGGAAGCACGGGGCCGAGCGCCGCGATGACCTTCCACTTCCCCGCGCCGGCGACAGCGAGCAGCGCCCGTTCGCCGAAGTACCTCTCGCCGAACACGACCTCGGTGACCATTACGATCACCGCCGTCAACGGCGTGCCGCCGAGCCCGGCGATCCCGCCGACGACGATCGCCGTCGCGCCGGGGCAAGGCAGTTGCACGGCCGTCGTCAACGGCGGCTTCAGTTGTACCGCCACGGTCGGCGCCGTCGCCGGGAACGACACCTTCCTCATCAAGGCTTACGACAGTAGCGGCGCCCTACTCTCATCGGGTAGTATTACCGTCGCGGTGAACCCAACCGGCACGACCACCGTCGCAACGCCGCTCGTCCTCGGCGGCGTGACCACGGCGGCGAACGTCGCGACTCCCTCGCCCGGCGTCCAAACCGACGGTTCGGCATATAACGCGGCGCAGAGCACCTGGGTGCCGCCGGTCGATGGAGCGGCGCACACGCTCACGCTATCGATCTCGGCAACAGATGCCTCCGGAAACACGATCGTGGGGCCGCTCTCGTCGCCGATTCCGATCGCGCTCACCGATCCCAGCAGCGGCACGCTCTCCTATGCTGCAAGCCCGAGTGCGAACGTCAGCGGCGCGAACGTCACGGCCGTTCCCACCACCATCACGTTGCATTATAACGGCGCGTCGTTTTATGGAACCGGCGCTCCCACGTCGGGAACGCTGAAGATCGGCAGCGGAAGTAGCGCGACGACGATCGCGATCGCTCCGCTGCAGGTCGCGACGTCGATATCGCTCGCAAATGCGACGGTCGGGATTCCCTTTACGGTCACCGCGACCGAAGCCGGCGTCTCCGGTGCGACCTTCGCCGCGACGGCAGCATCGAGCGGCGGCACGCTGCAAGCCGCCTGCGCGCCGAGCCCACCGCCGGCATCGGGCGCAACGAACCTCACGTGCAACGCGACCTCGGGAAGCGTCACGTTCGACGTTGCTCCATCAGGGCTCGGCACCGGAGGAACGCTCGCGATCTCCGATGCAAATGCCGTCAGCGTCAAGCAATCGTTCGACGTCACGCCGCAGACCGGCGGAGGCATCAACGTTCCGCCGCACACGGTCGCCGAATACACCGTATACGCGACGCCTCCGCCGACGATCTCAACGCAAGCATTGCTCGGGATGACCGTCGGGCCGAATGGAAACCATATCTATTTTTCGGAAGGAACCGGAGGAACGAGCGAACTCGGCGCGTTCGCCCCGGCATCGTGTTTGCCGACCGCGCCGACGGCCTGCTCCGTTACGCCGCTCTCATTTTCCATTTCGACGACCTATCCCGCGACATTGTCGGCATACGGCGGAGCGCTCTATTTCGCCGACGACAACACCAACACCATCAGTACGGCGAGCTGCAACTTATCGGCGCTCACGTGTTCCTCGACGCAAGTTGGCGCGACGCTCGTACAACCCGGCCCCTTCGTGGTGAGTTCGCTCGGGCTCGTGAACTTCGAACTCACCGGAGCACCGCAAATACTTCAACCGATCGGGTCGATATGGAACGCCCTCAATCCACCGCTCGCTAAACTCGCACAAGCGACGAGCGGCTTTGCCGGCGAGCCGACTGCATCCGGTACGCTCGGTGGCACCAACGACCCGGGGTTTGAATCCATCGTCACTTCGGGGACAGGGCCGACCGTCGTACCGACCGATTTCAAGACGCTCACCTACTGCACCAACACCTCGCAAGTCTCCACCGACACCGGCACGATTGCTCTCGACGGCCTCGCGCTCGGCAGCGACGGCAACCTCTGGGTCGTCGAAAGAGATCGCCGCTATATCGCCGCTATATCGCCTGTTACATGCATCGTCGGCGAATATCCCTTGCCTGCACTCGGTGGCACGCCGCCGACTTTTGCCACCGGACTTCCGCAAGCATACACCGTCATTTCCGGCCCCGACGGCAATCTTTGGGTCACCGACCCTGCGAATAACTCGATCGATCGCGTGACGACGGCAGGCGTCGCGACCGCGTTCCCCATTCCAACCGCAGCCGCCGATCCATACGATATCATCGTCGGCCCCGACGGCAACCTCTGGTTTACCGAAGCTGCAACGCTCAAGATCGGCGAGGTGGTACTGCAATGAGACGCATCCGGCGCAATATCCGCAAGCATCTCCAATCGCTCCGCCGCGAACTCGCGGCATCGGGGCTCGCGTTCGCGCTGCTCGCCGGTTGCGGCGGTGGCGGCGCAGGGACGGGGATGCCGTCGCAGGCGTTACCAAGCGTCGGCGGCAACGGGACGCTCTCGCTCTCGTTGCACGTCCCGAGTCCCTCGCTACAAGCGAATCGCCGTTCGCCGAAATACGTCTCGCCGGACACGCAGTATATCGGCATCAGCTATCTCTCCGGCGCAAATCAGACGTTCACGCAAGCGCAGCTCGACGCACCGCAGGTAAATTTCCTCGTCGGTTCCTCCAGTATTTGCACGACTCAGAGTAGCGGCGCGAAATTCTGCACCGTCGCGGTTTCACTGGCTCCGGGAACCTATACCGTCGGGATAACCACCTGGTCCGCACCACCGACCGGAAGCACCTTCGCGCCGAACAGCGAACTCTCGCAATCCATCTTTCCGAGCGAATTTATTGCCCCGGGGTCGAGCGCGCAGCCCGGGCTCGCCAACATCGATGCCTCGCTCGACGCAATCACCGCAAACGTCGAGGTTAGCGCGGTGCCCGGGCAATCGCACGTTCTCTCCGATGGCGGTGCATACGAGATCGTCGGCACGACGCCGGGGAATTTTCTCGTCGAACCGATCGACGCAGCCGGCAATATCATCATCGGCGGTGCGACGAATGGGGCACCGACCGTCAGCCTCGCGGCCGATGCGCTCGGCGACACCACCGTCACACAAAATACCTCAAATCCCAATGAGTTCTCCGTACAGGTGGTGGCGTATAACTCCGCTCCGCTCTCGCTCGTTGCTTCGGCGACACCGGCGGCTGGTAGCGGCCTCCCGGCGCTTGCTTCACCGCTTGCAATTCAAACGGTGCAAGAGCTCTGGCTCGCCAACACGATCACGGGCAGCCCGCTCGGCGGAATCGCCGGCTTTGCACTCTTTCCGCCGGCAGCGGGGGCGACGGGGTTTTCGCCGCCCTATGTTAACGGCAATGCAATTCCGATCGATAGCGCGACCTGCGCGGCAGCATCGTGCAGCCCGGTACAGAATTTGGGACAACTGACCGCAGACATCGTCCCGAGCGCGTCGTCGCCGAGCGGTCTTCTGTGGGCCGTGAACGTCGGCACGGGATCGGGGAATGTCATCGCATACACGATTCCCTCCGCGACGAACGGAGCCATCGGAATCTCGACGACCATTCAGCCGGTGACGGCGCTCAACAACAACTTCGGCCAAGGCCCGGTCGCCGCATCGGTTGCACCAGACGCTCAAGGAAATATTTGGTTGCTGGATAGCTATAACGGGTATCTCGAAGAGTACGCTGCACCGTCCTACGCTCTCACCGCGTCGCGCCCGGCATCGTTTGCCTATTTCGGGTCGATCTCCACCGATGATGTTCAGATTCCGCAGCACGGAGCTCTCGCCGGCGATTTGGTTTTCATCGGCGCGCCATCGCCAACCAACCCGAGCCCTGAAATTCTTGCGATTCCGCCACCATATACAACGGCTACCAGCGCGTCGCTCGTCACCGTCGCTGCCGTCTCCGGATTCTATCCTTCGGCCTTTGCGATCTCGCCCGATGGAACGTCGCTTTGGGTCGAAAACGGAAGCACGATCGAATACTTTACGATCGGCGCCAACGGCGCAGCATCGCTCGTCTCGGTTCCCGCGAATATTTCGTGCGTCGACCCAAGCGGTAGTTCGAGCGCAGGCGCCGCCACTGGAATAGGGCTCCAAATCGCGACCTCGTACAGCGGTTCGGTGTGGACCACGCCTGGCTCGCTCGCCGACGGTGCGTGCGAATATCAGTTCACCGGTACGGCAATAGCTTGGACCAACTCAGTCGTCTATTACCAGGCACCAGGCGGGGGCAACCAACAGCAAAGCGGAATCGCTATTACCCCATGAACAAGGTTGCATTGAGGATCGCGGGAACAGCGCTCTCACTTTTCGCTGTAATGCTCGCAATCGCCGGGTGCGGCGGCGGTGGTGCATCGAGTGCGCTGCCGCCGAACTCCGGCGGCACATCGACCGCACGGAGCAACGCGGCGATGACGTTCCATTTCCCGCCGCCATCGTCGACGGCGAGCAACGCGCGATCCCCGCGCTATCTCTCAGCGAACACGAAATCGGTCGTCATCACGATTACCGCCGTCAACGGGGTTCCGCCGAGCCCGGCGATCCCGCCCACGACGATCGCCGTCGCGCCGGGACAAGGAACCTGCACCGCACTCACCGCGCAAGGCTTCAGTTGCACCGCAACCGTCGGAGCGGTCGGCGGTAACGATACCTTTCTCATTCAAGCGTATAGCGGCGCCAACGGAACCGGCAGCTTGCTCTCTTCCGGCAGCATCACCGTTACCGTCGCGGCGAGCGGCACGACGACGGTCACCACGCCGCTCGTTCTCAGCGGCAATGCAAGCACGTTTGCGCTCGCCTCGCCGAGCCCCAACCCCGCAATCGGCACCGCAGCTTCCGGTACCGGCGTCACCCTCTATCCCGTCGCCGACAGCACGCCGCACAGCATCACCATTACGGCGGTTTTCCTCGATGCAAGCAACGCCGAAATCGTCGGTCCGATCGCATCGCCGATTCCCGTAGCAGTCGCGGGTAGCGGCATCAGTCTGAGTTCGAGCGCGTTCGCAGCCGGTACGACGACGATCGACCAATCGCCCGCACGGATTACCGCGACGCTCACCGCGAGTTACACCGGACAACCCGGCGGAACGATTGCGGCGAGCGGTGCCGGGAGCATTACGTTCGGCACGGGCAGCAATGCCGTCACCGCAAACGTCGTTCCATTCGTCATCGCGACCGCCTCGCCGGGCCCGGCGAATCTCGTCGCCGGCGGCTTACCGCAAGCGCTGCAACTCCAGGAAGCCGGGGCCACGAGTTTCACGATCGCCGGGCTCGGCACCACGACGCCGGCAACGATCCTCGGGCCGCCGTCCGCCTGCACGGCAAACGGCTCGACGCTGACATGCACGGCATCGAACGGCATCGTCAGCGGACTCACGCTCGTGCCGAATGCGACCGTTTCCGGCACGACGAACTTCAGCGTCGGAGACGGCCATGGCGCGACTTTCAACCTCGCGGCCTCGGTCGCCGGGCAGTCGAGCGGAACGCCGACGTTCCCCACTAGTTACCCCGTAACGCAGATCGCAGTGACGCCACCACCGGGCGGCTACACCACCACCTCGCTCGGCGGG
>JAKBCP010000068.1 GCA_021807645.1 bacterium | reverse complement strand
CGCCGATCCAGACCTTGCCCTCCACGCGCGCACCTGCAGCAACGATAGCTTCGTCGGAGACGCCGACCGGTCGCGCACCGATCGGAACGAAACGCCCCTCGAGCACGTCGTAGGTCGCCCGCCGATATTCTTCCGGCGTTCCGATATCGGTCCAATACGCTTCCGGCGCGCGAAAACCGAAAAACGGCGCCCCGGCACGCTCGAGCCCCGGAAATACTTGCTTGCCGAAATCGTAAAACGTCGCGGCGGGAATCTCCTGAAAAATCGCGCGCGAAAAAGCGTAGATGCCCGTATTCACCAATCGGCTGCGCTCGGTTCCGGCGGCGGGTTTCTCTTGGAATCCGACGATTCGTTCGCGTTCGTCCAGCACGACGACGCCGTACTGATCGACGCGTTCGCGCGGCACCAAGCCGATGGTCGCCACGGCATCGTTGGCGCGATGTTGTGCGAGTAAGGCATCGAGCGGGAGATCGGTGAGGTCGTCGCAGCCGACCACGACGAAATCCTCGCTATCGGCGAAATACGC
The DNA here is from genome assembly GCA_021807645.1 of bacterium. Lineage (GTDB taxonomy): Bacteria > Vulcanimicrobiota > Vulcanimicrobiia > Vulcanimicrobiales > Vulcanimicrobiaceae > JABEUX01. The sequence goes on along the minus strand of JAKBCP010000068.1, from coordinate 4,935 downwards.
TTCCATCTGTTTGAGTGCGCCGGCGCTCCCCATGAGCTCGCGTTCGTGTAAGTACTCCAAGCGTACGCCGAATCGCGAACCGTCGCCGAGCGCTTCGCGGATCGCATCGGGAAGATAGAAAATATTGATCGCGATTTCGGTAAAGCCGTAATTCTTGAGATAGCGAATCACGTGGACGGCATTCGGTTCGCCGGCAACGGGAACCAAGGGTTTGGGGACCTGCTTGGTCAGCGGATAGAGTCGCGTCGAGAGCCCGCCCGCGAGAATCATCGCCTTCATCGGTTTTTCCGTCCTCCTAGAAATGCGCGCAACTCTTCGAAAAACACCAGCGCGACGAAATGCGGCAGCGCGAGCTGCCGCCGCCAACGGCGGGGTTCTCGAAGCAAGCGGTAGAGCCATTCGAGGTTGAGCCGTCGCCAACTCTTCGGGGCGCGCGGAACCCTGCCGATGAGGGCGTCGAAGCTGCCCCCGACGCCGATTCCCACGCCGACGCCGGTACTTGCGAGATGATCGGCGAGCCAGAGCTCCTGGCGCGGCGACCCCAAACCGACGAAGAGCAGGCGCGCGCCGCTACGCGCAATCTCCTCGGCGACCGCGGTGCCCCGATCCGCGGGAAAGTAGCCGTCGCCGGCGCCGGCGACGCGAAGACCCGGATAGCGCTCGGCGAGCAGTCGAGCGGCCTCGATCGCGACCCCGGGAGCACCGCCGAGGAGATAGATCGGCAGCGACTCTTCGGCGGCACTCGCGCAAAGGCGTTCGAGCAATTCGACACCGGTGACGCGAGCGGTGATGCGCGCGCCGCGCCGCCGCGCCGCAGCGAGAACGCCGACCGTGTCGCAAACGTTGAGCGCGCTCCCCGCGAGCGTCGCGCGGAAGCGCGAATCACGCCGTGCGGCAACGACCATCTCCGTACCGAGCGTCACGACCTGCGCCGGGCGATCGCCGCGCGCGAACGTAAGAATTCGCGCCGTCGCCTCATCGATATCGACGCAATCGAGGCGGCAGCCGAGTACGTCGACTGAAGCGGGGCCCTCGCTCACGCCGCAAAAGCGGCGAGTAAGGGTCGCAACCGCCGTGCGAGATCGTCGGGCATCTCGTCGAGCGGCAATCGGCAGCGACCGACGGCGAAGCCCAGCTCTCCCATCGCCCATTTAATCGGAATCGGGTTGCTAACGGTGAAAAGTAGTTCGAAGAGTTCGAGCAGAGAGAGATGTATGCGCGCCGCTTCCCGGGCATTGCCGGCCGCATGTGCGTCGCGCATTGCGACGAATTCGCGCGAACAGAGGTGCGTCGCGACCCCGACGATACCGTCGGCGCCGAGGCTAAGCCCGGGCAGATACAGGTGATCGTCGCCGACGAGAAATTGAAAGCCGTTAGGGCGATCGCGTAAAATCGTCGCAAATTGCTTGAGGTCGCCGCTCGATTCTTTCACGCCGCGCACGTTCTCATGCCGCCGAGCGAGTTCTACGAGCGTGGCCGGCAGCATATTCGTCGCCGTACGTCCGGGAATGTTATACACGGCGATCGGCAGATCGGTCGCCTCCGCAACCGCTCCGAAATGCGCGAGCAAGCCGCTCTGCGTCGGTTTGTTGTAATAGGGTACGACTGCGAGCAACGCATCGGCGCCCGCTGCCTGCATCGAACGCGCGGCAACGACCGAACCGCGAGTCTCGTTCGTTCCGGCATTGGCGATAACGCAGGCATCGTTGCCGACCGCTTCCTTCACGGCGGCGACGAGTTCGATCCGCTCGTTATCGTCGAGAGCCATGCCTTCGCCGGTCGATCCGGCAACGACCAGGCCGTCGTTTCCCCGGTCGACGAGCCAGCGAGCCAAGCGTTTTGCTTCGCTAATATTTACCGCACCGTCCTTATCGAACGGCGTGATCATCGCCGTGAGAATACTACCGAAGGTCACCGTTCATCACTTTCTGTTCGGCAAGGTCAAAGGCATCGAAGACCGCCCGCTCGGCGCGAGCGGCATCGGGTTCGGGCACGAGCACCGAAATCGTTACATTACTATCGGTAAGGTGGATGACTTCAACGTTCTCAGCACTGAGCGCTTCGACGACGCGAAGTACGACGCCGGGCAACTCGCGCATCCCGGCCCCCACGATCGAGAGTTTCGCGCAGCCTTCGCGAACGCGCACGGCGAGATTAAGATCGCCGAGCAACGCGCGTAACTCGTTTCCTCGATCTCCGGCGACCACGAACGAAACGCCCGACTGGTTAATTGCAACCTGATCGATGGAGATTTCGGCACGAGCGACGCGCGCGAACATCTCGAGCTCCACCTCCATGCGCCGCTTCGGGGATTCGATATCGCCGCGAATCACGCGTACCCAGGTCAGCCGATCGCTGACGGCGACCCCGGTAACCGGCGCATCGTGACGCATGCTCTCCACCACCAACGTCCCGCGATCGCTGGCAAGCCCTTTAATTGCGTAGGTGCGCTCGCGTTCTCGCGCATACTCGGCCGCGACGGCATGCATGACTTTCGCCCCGTGCGTCGCGAGTTCGGCCATCTCCTCAAGCGAGGCTCGCGCGATCGTTCTCGCCCTCTCTATCCGTCGAGGGTCGGCGGTCATCGCGCCGCTGACGTCGGTATAGATATCGATGCGCTCGGCATCGAGTGCATCGCCGATCGCTACCGCGGTAAGATCGCTCCCCCCGCGCCCCAGCGTCGTCGTCGAGCCGTCCGCACTCGCACCTTGGAAACCGGTAACGACGGGTACGTATCCCGCTTCGATCGCCGCCGACAATGCGGTCGGATCGACCGAGCGAATGCGCGCGTTGCCGTAGCGAGCGTCGGTATGCACCCCCGCCTCGCGCCCGGTGAAAGCCCGCGCCGCGACGCCGTTATCGCGTAGAAATTTCGCGACGACCGCCGCAGCGATGTTCTCGCCGCACGCGAGGAGAAGATCGCTTTCCGGTGTCGCACTCTCTCCGTCGAGCAGCGCGAGCAGCGAGTCGGTAGCGTAGGGCGCGGGAGCGCGTCCCATCGCCGAAACGATGACGACGGGAGCGAAACCGTCCGCCAGCGCATCGCGGACCCGCGATGCGATGTGGCCGCGCTGCTCGGACGTCGCCACGGAGGTCCCGCCGAATTTCATGACGGCGATGCGCGGACGCGCGGTCATCCGAGATACCCCCGTGCGATCAAGAGCTCTAAAATCTGCACCGCATTCGTCGCCGCACCCTTACGTAGTTGATCGCCCGTACACCAGAGCGCGAAGCGCGTACCCTCCGACCCGTCGGCGCGCAACCGCGCAACGTGTACGTCGTCGCTGCCCTCGACATCGCGCGGTGTAACGATTCCCTCGCGGTGAAAGCGCAATCCCGGCGCGCCTTCGAGCGCCGCCTGCAACTTCGCGACCGTCGTCGGACGCTCCGTACGCACGACGACCGACTCGGCATGTGCGGTGCGAACCGGCACCCGCACGCAGGTCGCGCTTATCGCGAGTTCGGGTAAGCCGAGCATTTTTTGCGTCTCCGCAGCGACTTTTCGTTCTTCTCCGCTCCATCCATCGGCGTCGATGGCGCCGACCTGCGGGACGACGTTGCGCGCGAGTGGCGCAGGAAAGACGACCGCCGGATCTTCATGCTCGCCCAGCGCCAGCGCACGTTGCCCCCTATCGAGCTCTTCAAGCCCGGCACGCCCGGCTCCACTCGCCGCTTGGTAGGTGGAAACGACGACGTCGCGCAGCCCTGCGGCGTCTCGAATCGGTGCGAGCGCGAGGGAGAGAATGATCGCCGTGCAGTTACCGACGGGGAGAATGCGATGCCGCGCTTCGAGTTTATCGGCGTTGATCTCCGGTACGATCAGCGGCATTTCGTCGCGCAAGCGGAACGTGGGGTTATTATCGATGCAGTAGATGCCCCGCGCGGCAAGATCGGTGAAGAAGGCCTCTCCCAGCGACTCTCCGCCGGCGAAAAATACGACATCGAGATCGGAGAGCGCCTCACCGGTCGTCGATCGCACGTCGATCGCCGCGCCGCCGTACCGAACCGCCGCATCTCGATTTCGGGAGCCGAACGCCGCGAGGCGCGCAAGCGGCACCCGACGCTCTTCCAGAACGCGCAATAGCGTCTCCCCGACCGCGCCGGTAGCCCCGACGATGCCGACGCGCAACGCGCTCACAGCACGAGATCGAGGCCGACGTGCAGCCCTGGGGGAAGGCGACGGACGCCGCGTAATGCCGCAACGATACCGTCGGAAAAGGACTCGCGCGAGAGCGAATCGTGACGCAACGTCAGCACCTCGCCGCGTCCCCCGAACAAAATCTCCTGGTGAGCCATCAGCCCCGGCAGACGAACGCTATGAATGGGAACGTGTCCTGCCCCCGCAGCTTCCATTTTTTTTGCGGTCACTTTCGCCGTTCCCGAAGGCGCATCGCGCTTGGTATCGTGATGCATTTCAACGATCTCTGCATGCGGGAAGCTCCGCACGATCTCTGCGGCGACCCGCATCATCACCACCGCCCCGATTGCAAAATTCGGAACGAAGAGCGCCGGAATGCGTTTCTTTTCCGCAACCGCTCCGATTTCGTCGAGCGCGCTCTCCTCCCAACCGCTGCTTCCGCTGACGATCGGAATGCCGCGGTCGAGAGCATCGCGCGTCCATCGTTCGCTGCCCGGGTGCGTCGCGACGTCGAGCAGCACGTCGATTCCGCCACGCGACAGCAACTCTTCGACCGATTGTGCGTATCCCGCGTTATCGAGCCCGGTACGCTCGCTAACGACTCCGCCGGCGAGTTCGAGCCCCTCCGCATCGCGAACGGCATCGGCGGCGACCCTTCCGAGCCGCCCGGCGATGCCGACGATGCCGATTCGCAACGGCGCGCTACGTTCAGACACGTTCGAGCGGAGCGTACTTGAGCATCAACATCTTTTCCCCGACATTCGGGAAATCGATGGTGACCAAGCCGTCGCCGCCGG
>JAKBCP010000067.1 GCA_021807645.1 bacterium | reverse complement strand
TCGCCCTCGATACGGAGGCGCGCGGGGAAGGCCGCTGAACCGGCCCGGCGAACCCCTTCACGATGCGATTTTGGCTCCGGGCGACGCTCGCGGTCCTCTTCCTCGCCGGGTGCGGCGGGGCGGGCTACCTGCCGTATGCGCCGCAGTCGTTGCCGCCGTCGCGAATCGACCAGCTCGCCGTCGCCGCCGCCGCCCGTGAGGGCGTCTCGGCGCGTCTCATCCGCGCGGTCATCCTCACCGAATCTGCCGGCGATCCCGGCGCGATCAGCCGTGTCGGCGCCGAGGGACTCATGCAACTCATGCCCGCCACTGCCGAAGACTGCGGCATCACCGACGCCTTCGATCCGCAGCAAAACGTTTCGTGCGGCGCGCATTATTTGCACGCCATGCTCGCGCGCTATCGCGGCGACACCGAACTCGCTCTTGCCGCTTATAATGCGGGCCCCGGCGCCGTCGATCGCTATCACGGCATTCCGCCCTACGCCGAAACGCAAGAGTACGTCGCGCGCGTCCTCGCCGCGTATCGCAACAATTAGCTCCATTATTCGGCTGGGCGCGCGATGGCTTCGCTAACCGCACAACGCCCTCTGCCCCGCCACCTCGCCCTTCCGCGCTTCCCCATTCTCGACGGCTACGTGCTGCGGGAAATTTTAGGGCCTTTCGCGTTTGCGCTCTCCGCTTATCTCATTTTCTGGGCGCTCAACATCTTTTTTCTCGCCGCCGATTACATCATCAACGAACACGCGCCGTTTTTTTTGGTGCTGCGCTTCGTGGTCTTCCGCATTCCGCAGGCCGTGCCGATGGCGTTCCCGTTCGCAACGCTCTTCGCGGGCTTGCTCGCGATGGGGCGCCTGATGGGCGATAACGAGGTCGTTGCGATGCGAACCTCGGGCATCTCGCTCGCGCGCATCGCAGTGACTCCGCTGCTTTTCGGAATCGCGATGTTCGCCGTCGCCTACCTCACCAACGAATACGTCTCACCGAAGGCGGTGGATCTCTCGACGCGGACGTTCTATCAAATCATCTATCATACCAATTCGCTTCCCGTCGAGCCGCAGTTTTTCCGTAAAGATCCCGATACCGGAAACGTTTTTTACGTCACGCAAGTCGAACCCGACAACAAAACGATGCTCGACGTACAGATATTCAAGCCGGCGCATTTCGGGCCGTGGAACGAAACGCTACAGGCGAAGACCGCGACCGTCGACGGCTCGGTGCTGATCCTGCACGACGTTATCGACACGCGTTATAATCTCAAGGGCGACGTTACGAGCCAGCAGCACGTCAAGAGTATCGAGATCGGTTTGCCGCTGGGGGAGACTGCCGCGCAGTTTCTTTCCAACATCAATAGCGACTCGTGGACGATGAACAGTAAGGCGTTGAGCACGCAGATCAATGCCCTCAAATCGCAGGGCATCGGCGGAAGCACGCTCGGTTCGCTGGAGATCAGCCTCGCGAACAAACTCGCCTGGCCCTTCGCCTGCGTAATCGGCATGGTGCTCGCGGTTCCGCTGGCGATTCGCTACGGAAAGCGCGGCCGCACGCTAGGAATTGCAATGGCGATCTTCTCGTTCTTTATTTACTTCTTGCTCATGTCGGCGGCGGCGGCGTTCGGAAGGAACGGCGCCATGAACCCGACGTTGGCGGCCTGGATCCCGAACATCATCATGGGCGGCGTCGGCCTCGTGCTCTTTATCTTGGAAGAGCGTTAATCGCGATGCGCAGAAACTCGCTTCGCACCGTCACCACGGTTGCCTGGATCATTGCGTACGCGGCGAGCCTCGTGCCGGCGCGTGCCGCAGACATCGGCCGCATCGATGAGACGCGCGCGTTGCGGCTGCTCAACGCCCAGAGTTGCGCGCAGATCGTCGCCACGCACGACGCGCCGCCGCGTAACCTACTCGCCCAAGCGGCGGCATCGCCTGCGCCGAGCAGCTCGCCCGCGCCGCGCCCGACGCCGATCTCGTTTCAGCTGCCCTCGACGATCCCCACGCCGCCGGCGGTGCCGACGCCGACCCCGAACCCCGCTTCACTGGGTGCGCCGGTCTTTCTGGTCCGCGGCGGGGCGACGCCGCCGCCGATTCCCCGCGCCGGGCATGCCCTGCCGACACCGGAACCGATCCCGACGGGCGCCCCGACCCTCGCGCCGAATCAAATTGCAATCCTCGCCGACAAAGTCAGCGGCAATACAAATCTCGGTAACCCCGGCGATGCGACCGGAAACGTCCATATTTTCTTCGGCGAGGACGAGCTCGTCGGCGAGCACGCCCACTACGACGGCATTCGCACTATCACCGTTACCGGCAAACCATATATCATCAACCACGCGCACGACTCGATCCTCAATGCGAAAAAGATCGTCTTCGACACGATCGACCAAACGGCGAAGCTGATCGGCGGCAGCGGCGAGAGCTCCGAAGGCGTCCAGCACGGCCTCGTGTACTTCCGTTCGCCCGATCTCCACACCGATTCCAAAGGCGTCGGGCACGGAACGAAAGCCTTCGTCACCACCTGCGATAACCCACGCGCCGGATACCACATCACCGGCAAGACGATTACCTACTATCCGGGGAATAAAATCGTCATCGCCGACGCAATTCTCTGGCTCGGCGCCGCTGCAGTGTTCTTCCTTCCGCGCATCGTCATTCCGTTGCGCCAAGTCGTCAACCAAACACAGCGCCCGAGCTACTTTCCGCAGGTCGGGTACGATCAGTACGAGGGCGCGTGGGTGAAAACGCAACTCGGCTTCGGGAAAGACCGCTATTACTACGGCTACTACACGTTGAATTATTACACGAAGGTCGGCCTGGGTTTGGGTTACAACGCGACTTTTGCCAAAAAGAACGGCCGCCGCAACGGGACCATCGCGTTCTATGAAATCCGCGATCGCCGTTCGCAAACATCGACCTACAACCTGCAAGCAAACGAGACCGAGAATTTCTCGCCGCGGCTGCGCGCGAACTTCGGTTATAACTACCAGAGCGCATTCGGCCCACTCGTGAACGCGCCGCCGAGCACTTCGATGCAAATCGCATTTGCTCACCAGGGCGTTCACGCACAACAAAACTACTCGTTCTCGCGTTCTGCAGTCGGTTCGCAGTCGTCGAGCGACAGCCTCGCCGTAAGCGATGCGCGCCAGATCAACGCCCGGGTCAGCAACAGCTTCACGTTCACCCAATCGTCAACGCAGGCCTCATTCTCCGGTTCGAGTTCTTCGAACGTCAACGGACACGTCACCAATACGACGACTTTTAACGAACCATCCTTTAATTCGACGATTACCTTCGATCGTTCGTATACGCAGCAGCCGTCCGGCGACTATAAATTACCGGAGATTCAAATTCGTCCCAACCGGTTCTTCCCGCACTTTTTGGTGCCGCTTTCGGCGCAGTTCTATCTCGGCGAATACTCGGAGCCGACGAATCACTTCGCCACGCAACGCGCTGATATGTCATTCGTCGCGGGGCCGGCGCTGTACAATATCTACGGCAGCACGTTTTCGGCGACCGTCAACGTGCAGCAGTACGCATACGGAACCGGAGATCTCAAGGCGCAGATACAACAGAATTTAAGCCTGACGTCACCGATCGGCAAACATATCGTCAACGCGATCACCTATAACGAATCGAACTTTAACGGCCCCGGTAGCGTACCATTCCAGTTTCTCGATCAATTTTCGCCGATTAACAATAAAGGCGCGCAGGACGTGCTGCGCATCTTCAACGGCAATGTCTATACGCTGCAGTTAGGATTCTCCACGAGCTTTAACGCACTCGCGCAACCGGTAAGTTACCAATTTACCTCGCAGCCTTCGCCGCGTTCGTACCTGCAACTCGGTGGTTCATTCGTTCCGGGGATTGGCCAAGGATTTACGCCGACGCAAGTACAGTTGTCGACGCCGTTCGGGCGCGGCTCGAGCCTGCAATTCAGCGGCATTCTCGATTGGAAGAATCACGCTCGCATCGAGGACAAGAGCATCTACTACAGCCACATCATCGGCAACTGCTACGAACTGCGCGTGCAGTATCTCGAACCCTCGCGATCGGTGAACGTTTCGATCGACCTGCTCGCATTCCCAAGCCAGGCGGCCACCTTCGGCATCGGGCAGAACGGACCGATTCTTCCGACGAGTTTCAACGCGATCTCTTCGTTGTAATCGAGGCGTCGGGCGGCGACGAGGGACTTCCTACGGCGAGTTGGTGAGCTCACCGCCGTAGATCTGCGCGAGCGGATTGCTCGCCTGCGTCGCGCCGGCGGGCACGTTGACGGTGATATCGAAGGCCGTCGTGGTGTCCAAAACCGGCGAGGAGAACGAAATATCTTGCGCGCCGCCTAACCCCAACGAGTCCAGCGGATTGAGCGACGGATCGGTGGTAAAGAAATTGAAGAGCCATGTCGAGCTGATGACGCCGGGGCTCGGGCTCGCGCTCGGCGACGCACTCGGGCTCGCGCTCGGCGACGCACTCGGGCTCGCACTCGGCGACGCACTCGGGCTCGCACTCGGCGACGCGCTCGGCGACGCACTCGGGCTCGCGCTCGGCGACGCACTCGGGCTCGCACTCGGCGACGCCGAGGAAGCGGGTGTTGGGGTGGCGCCGGCGTAGCCACCGGCAAGCAAGCGCTGGAACTGTACCGTGAACTCGGTATTGAGGCCGTTGCTGTCGGGGATAAAGAGTAACTGCTGCGGCGTAAAGATGATCGGCAGCGGCTGCGGCGGCAGCGTCGTACCGGGTTGGCGATAGTATTGGACGAACTGGAGCTGCGGCGCCGTGCTGCTCCCTCCTCCGACGATGACGGCGAAGGAGTAGCCCTGAAAGTTCGTCGTGGTACCGTTGGGATATGGGGTTTTCCCGTCGCCGGCCGTATTAAAGATCATCACGTAGCGGTAGTTCACGAAATCAAAGCCGGTCGTTACGCGAAATTTTACCTGCAAGTACCCCGAGGGAATGCCCGAGCCTCCACCCGAACTGTGGTTCGGCGTAACTTGCCGCCCACACGATGAGACCATGAACGCTGTTCCTGCCAGCAAAAAACTCGAACGACGGATCATACTTCTCTCAGCAGAGCGGTGGCGCGACCTATGCGTCGCAGTAGTTGCCGGGGCGGCGCTCGCGCTCGCCTTTCCGAAAGTCGGCGCAACGTGGCTCGCGCCGTTTGGTGCGGCTGCGCTTTTCTGGCTTTGGCAGAGCCACGCCTCCTACCGCCGCGCGGCGGCGCTTGGCTTTCTCGCCGGTTTCGTCTTTTTCGCGATCTCGTTCTCGTGGTTCAGCACAACCGTCGGCGCCTATCTCGGTAATTTCGCCTCGGCGGTCATCGTATTGCCCGCAGCACTCGAGGCGCTGGCGTTCGTCGCTGCGGCGTTGCTTGCCGTCGCAGCCTACCGCTTCGCTCCACCGGCGCTCGCACCGGTCGCTGCGGCTGCCGGATTCGCCCTCGCCGAGTGGGGGCGCAGCGTCGGCGTCCTGGGGGCGCCGTTCGGGCAGATCGG
>JAKBCP010000066.1 GCA_021807645.1 bacterium | reverse complement strand
GCTGCAACACCCCCGGAGCCGAGACGCCGATAAAGACGTCGGCACCCTTTAAGACCTCGGAGAGCGTCCCGCGGCGATTTTCGCGGTTGGTGTTTTCGGCGAGCCAGCGCCAATGCGGATTGTCGTAGCGGTCGCTGCGATTGAGCGCACCGACGCGATCGACGGGGATAACGTCGCGGACTCCGGCGCCGAGAAGCATTTTAATCGTCGCGGTACCGGCGGCACCGCTGCCCGATACGACGACTTGTAAGCTCGAGAAATCCTTCCCCACGACTTTCGCGGCGTTGATCAATGCGGCGAGAATGACGACCGCCGTACCGTGCTGATCGTCGTGCATCACCGGGATATCGAGCCGTTCGATGAGTTTCTGCTCTACCTCAAAGCAACGCGGCGCAGAGATATCTTCGAGATTGATGCCGCCGAAGACGGGAGCAATACGCACGACCGTCTCGACGATTTCGTCGACGTCTTTCGTATCGAGGCAGATGGGGAAAGCGTCGATATCGGCAAATTGTTTGAAGAGCATCGCCTTGCCCTCCATCACCGGAAGCGCCCCCAGCGGCCCGATATCCCCCAGCCCCAGCACCGCCGTGCCGTCGGAGACCACTGCGACGGAGTTGCGCTTAATCGTCAGCGCAAACGCCTTGCTCGGGTCGGCGGCGATTGCCATAGAGACGCGCGCGACGCCCGGCGTATAGACCGTCGAAAGATCCTGGCGAGTTTTTACCGGTATCTTCGGCTCGACGCGAATCTTGCCGCCGATGTGGGCCAGAAAGGTGGAATCGGAGATGCTGATGATGCGAGCATCTTCGATCGCTTCGACGCATCGCCGAACGTCGTTGCCGATCTGCTCGGAGCTAACGTTGACCGTCACGTCGCGGATGACGCGCGATCGGTTGACCGAACGCATATCGACCGCTGCGATGACGCCGCCGGCGTCGCCGATTGCCGTGGCGAGCACGCCGAAGGCGCCGGTTTCGTTCGGCATCTCGACGCGCATGATGAGGGTGAAACTGATTGCCACTTGCGCCACGACTACGATCCTCCTAAGGTGCGGATGACGATCCGCTTACTTGCATCTCCGCCACCCGGAAACTCGGGGAGGTGATCGAGCCGTCGAATTTGAGATCGTTTGCGACGGCCTCTATGCCTGCCAGCATCTCGGGGAACGGGGCTGCTATCGTGAATTCTTCTAATGGTTCGGCTAGTTCACCATTGCGTATCGCAATTCCGCGTGCGCCCCGACTATAGAGCCCCGACGCATGTTCGGTTGCAAATCCGATCGTTTCCAAGACGAGGATACCTCGCTGCGTCGATGCGATGAGTTCCTCAAGGCTCGCCTTTCCCGGTGCTAGAAAAAAGGTATTCGGCCCGATTCCTCCAGCGACGGCATTGCCGGTACTCTGCGCTCCTAACCGTCGCGCATAGTAGGTATCGAAGAGAAACGAGCGGAGGATACCGCTCTCAAAGACCGGCGTGCGCTGCGACGGCGTACCTTCGGCATCGAACGGCGAGGAACCCAACGCCCCCGGAATCGTCCCATCGTCAAAAATATCGACGAGGTCGCTGCCGATCCGCTCGCCGGTCCGGCCGGCGAGCCACGAATTTCCCACTGCGACATTTGCCGCACTGCACGCCGAAAAGATATCGTCGAGCACCGCCGCCGCGACCTCGCGATCGAACAGAATTGACATGCTCTGCGTCTTGGGCTTACGCGCACCGTAGAAGGCGACCGTTCGCCGCACCGCTTCGCGAGCGATCTCTGCAGGCGCGTCCATCTTCGCAAGAAAGCGCGCCGCACTTCCGTAATGTGCGGTCCGTTTGAACGCCCCGTCGCTTGCCACCGGCGAAGCCGCGATGCCGATCTGGGTTCCGCGATAACTGCCGAGGACGCCGCGAGAATTGGCGAGCGCCATCGTTACGCATGCATCGCTATACTGCGATCCGTTACTATTGTCGACGCGCGGGTCCGCCTCGCGTATCGAACGCTCGACTGCTCGTACGTCGTCGAGACGCTCCTCGTCGCGGCGCGCCTCAATCGCACGGTCGTAGAGGCCGAGATCGACGCCGGAGAGATCGCGCGCTTCGGGAAGCCCCGCAAACGCGTCGACGGCGGCATATCGCGCTTGTTCCAACGCCGTCGCGACCCCGGAGCGAATCTCATCGTCGTTCCAGTGCGTTCCGACGAGCATCGCTTTGCGCCCATCGATAAAAAGACGCATGGAGAGACTGCGCCCTTCGGAGAGATCGAGTTTCGTCACGCGTTCTCCGCGCGCTGCGGCGCTGAAGCGGCGAGCGAGCACGATGCGCGCTTCGGCGTCGCTCGCCCCGAGCGCCATCGCAATCTCGACGGCGCGTTGCGCGCGCGCGCGCGCTTCCTCTTCACGCACCTTCGGTGCCTCCGAGGCTCATCGCCGAAATCTTCAACGTCGGCATGCCGACGCCGACCGGCACGCTCTGCCCACCCTTACCGCAGGTGTAATGCCGACGGGCGAAGCGTGCATCGTTTCCCACCTCGGTAACTTTGGTCATCGCATCGGGGCCGTTACCGACAATCGTTGCATTCTTTACCGCCGCACCGAGCCGGCCGCGTTCGATACGGTAGCCCTCGGCGATCATAAAGACAAAATCGCCCTTTCCGATATCGACCTGGCCGCCGGCAAAGGACTTCGCATAGATTCCGTTATCGATCGAGGCGATCATCTCTTCGAGTTGCGCTTCGCCGGGAGGCATGTACGTATTGCACATGCGCGGTTGCGGTAAATGCCGAAACGATTGTCGTCGGCCGTTACCCGTCGATCGCATCCCCATCAAGCGCGCGTTGAGTTCGTCGTGCAGATAACCGCGTAGAATCCCACGTTCGACCAAAAAGGTGTGTCCGCACGGCGTCCCCTCGTCGTCGAATGACGTACTCCCGCGTTCTTCGGGAATATCGCCGTCATCATAAATCGTGACGAGCTCGCTCGCAACGCGCTCGCCGATTCTGCCGCTATAAAGCGAGACGCCGCGGCGATTGAAATCGCCCTCCAGGCCGTGACCGACGGCCTCGTGCAACAATACTCCACCCCCGCCGGCGCCGAGCAACGTCTCGAACTCACCGGCCGGCGCCGGACGCGCATCGAGGTTCACCAACGCTATTCGCGCCGATTCACCGGCGATCTGCTCCGGAGTCATCGAATCGAAGAACGCCACCGACGTGCGGCCGCCGTCGGCACAATAGCCGGTTCCGCGCTCTTTACCGTTTCGAGCGATGCATTGGACACCCAGCGTTACCATCGGCCGACGGTCGAAGCGGAAGGATCCGTCGCTGCGCGCAATCCAGAGCTCTTGCAGTTCGTCGACGATATGCGCGTTGACGCCGACGATCTTCGGATCGCTACTGCGGGCCGCGCTCTCGGTGCGTTCTAAGAGTGCCGCTAGTAGACGAGGCGCCGCGTTCTCCGTACGATTCCGGTCGTAGAGGCGATCGTGCGATCGCTCGATCGGCTCCAGGCGCGCGGAGCGGGAGGAGGACTCGGCGGTCAAGCGCGCTATCGCCGCCGCTCTCGCTGCGGCCTCCAGCAAACGCTCTTCGGAGAACTCTTCGGTGTAGGCGTAACCGGCCGATTCACCGACGACGACGCGCACGCCGGCTCCGAGATTCTGCGAGAGCGCGGCTTCATGAATCGCACTTTCTTGAAGGCTCATCCGAACGCTCGATCGGCGCTCGCAAAAGATATCGGCGAAGAGGCCGCCGTCTCGCAGCGCGCGATCGAGAATCCGTTGAGCGCTCTCCGCTGAAATCGGTTCGTCGATCACGATCGATCCCTCACATCAACGAGAGGGCTTCAACGCTACGGCGCATCGATCTATCCGGATCACCCGGCGAGCCGTTAACCAAGAACGCAAAAATGACCTCTCCATGTCGCCGCGTTCGTACGTATCCTTCGAGCGACGATGCGTCGTCGAGATGGCCGGTCTTCGCACGCACGCGACCGTCGGCGGGCCCGAAATCGATTCCCTGCAAGGTTCCGTCCAGGTCGGCGCGCGCCAGTAGGGGATCCATATCGTACGCGCCCGTACCGCGCGTACGCAGGAGTAAGGTTGCGAGCGTGCGGGCGGCAACGCGATTCCCGTGGCTGAGTCCCGAGCCGTCGAGCAGTTTTATTCCCGGCGTCGGTACGTGCATGCGTCGCAGCATTGCACGTTCGACGCGAATGCCGTCGGCGACGGTCGCACGACCGTAAACACGAAGCGCTACCGCTCGCAGCAGTTGCTCGGCATAGTGATTGTCGGACTGTACCAACATGTGCCGCTCGAGATCGCGCAACGGAGCGGAGCGATGGTTCCACCAAATCGCAGCGGTTAACGGTGCGGGGCTTAGAATCGTCTGCGCTCCGACCGCGATTCCGACATGCACGAGCGCTTTGCGAAAAATTGCCGCCGCACGGCGATCGGGATCGGTGACCGGCACCGAGCCGTCGAGATTCCCGTCGACGGAGAGCGCGGAGGTCGGCGCTTGATAGGGCGCTCCGTCGTTCTCCGGGTTCCAATGCGGATTGATCTCCGCGCCGAGGCTCGCGCTGGGATCGACGGCAATGCGCGCGACGCTCGTTACGCCTGCGGCGCGCAGCGCCCGGGCCGCATCACGCAGATCGCTCGCGCGAAGGCTTGGGTCGCCCGAGCCGACAGCCCAGAGCGTTCCGATATGCGCGGTGCTGCGATAGGGAGCGCGCGCAACCAGTAGGGTCGGAAAGCGAAAGGTGGGGCCCAGCACGCGCAACGCCGTCTCGGCTACGATAATTTTCTGCGCTGAGGCCGGGGCGGCGGTGCTCTCGGCGCGATCGCTAAAGAGCGTGTGCCCGCGCTCGTCGATAACCAGCAAGCTGTAACGGTGGGCGCCATCGAGCGACGGTGCGAAGAGTCGCGCAATTTTGTGCGCGATCGTCGCACGCGCCGTTCGGCTCCACCGCACGTAGCGCTCAGGCGGACGCACTGCGATCGGCGTCGCTCGCGCGTACGTGCGTGCGGCGGAGAGGGGCGCTTCGGGCTTTCGGTGCGCCGCAAGGACGATAACGACCAAAGCGTACGCCGCAAAAAGCAGCGTCGCAAGGATCGCTATGCGCTTACGGAGTCTCGAGAGCCGCGATTCGCTCGGCGATCTTCTTCTGCTCTTCACGCAACCGGTCGATATCTTCGCGTAAATGCACCACTTGCGTGGGAACGCGTAACCCTTCTCTGATCGTCATCGCCGCCTCGGCGGCATCGCGGCGCGCGCGCCCGTCGTGCGCGCTTCGCGCCAATCGATCGAGCGCACCGAGAGCACGCGCGTCACCCAAACCTTCGAGTGCGGAGATGGCGGCAAGCTGTACCAAGAAGGCCGGATCGTCGAGCAATCCGATCGTCGCATCGATCGCCGCACCCCGCTTCGCTTCCACGAGTTCGCCGAAGCGCCCGAGTGCGGCAACGGCGGCACGCCGTAGTCCCTCATCGCGGCCGAGCTCCGATGCGGAGAGAATCGCGGGGAAGGCTTGCTCGTCGGCGAGTTCGGCTAAGCCGCGAACCGCGCCGGCTTCGATC
>JAKBCP010000065.1 GCA_021807645.1 bacterium | reverse complement strand
GATCATTCTCAAGGGCGGAAAAGTTCGCGGGAACCGTATCGCCACGAAATCGTGGAGCTTCGACTATACCCGCGCGCGCCTCTCCCCCGACGGCACGAACGGAAACATTCAAGGGGTCCGTCACGGCATCATTATGCGCAAAGGCAAGCCGTACGCCGAGCTCTCCGCAGAAGATATCCAGGTCAACACGCAATCGCTCGATTTCACCGCGATCGGGAAGGTCCATATCGTCAAGCTGCACGATCCGCAAAAGCGCTCGTTCGATACCGATTTTGCAAATTGGATCAACTCGATACAGACGCTGACGATGCCGCACCCGAGTTATTTCCATACCGGCAGCGCGACGCTGAAAGTTCAAAAAATCACCATGAACTTCAAAACCGGCGCGGTGCACCTCGAGGGAATCAGCGGGAACATCGTCGTCGCCCATTGAAGGCGCGCGCGTGAACCCAATCTCGCGCCGTCTGCTGCACCTCTCGCTCGGCCTGGCACTCGCCGTTGCCGCTGCGGGCTGCTCCGGCCGGCATGCGCCTTCGCCGAATGCGACCCCGAGCGGACCACCCTTGCTGCTCGATCAGCGCGGAACGATCATGTCGCTCGCAAAATTGCGACGCAACGTCGATCTCCGCCCCTTTATCCCCGTTCCGAATCCGCTTGCCTTCGCAGCGTTACCCGGGCTCGGCGGCCCCGATACCCCGGCGAACCGCGGTGTCGGCATCGAATATGTTACTCCGTCGGGAACGCGAATGATTCTCTCGCAATGGCCGAAGCAGAGCTATCAGTTGAATTTCATCAGCAAAGATCTCACCGCAACGCCATGCACTCCGGTGATATTTATGCACGAGAATATCGCTTGGACGAGCAAGCGGGGGGCGCTGATGACGCTGATCGCCGACGGCGAGGCTTCGCGAGGGGCCATCGAGCGCGAGGCGCGGCGGCTTCTCGCGCGCGGCGCCTGCACTCGTTAATGGCCGGAGCGCCCTACTCGGGCTTACTCTCGCGCGCTACAGTAGTGGTTTCAATCGCATCGCGGCGCGCCTTCGGCGTCTGGCCGCCCTTCTGGCCGATACTTTCGTAGAACGCCGCGCCGTATTTCTTCTTCGTCGATTGGCCGCCTTTGCGGCCGATTGCCTCGTAGAACTCCGGGCCGTATTTTGCCTTCACGCGCTCGCCGCCTCGGCGACCCGCTTCGCGTACGCTCATACCGCCGGAATCCTCGCGCGGCCTATCCAACTCCGCCATGATGCCGGTCTCCTTTACTCGAATGTTGGTCTCCGTCGATGCTAATCCCATGTCGCCTCTTTCGTCATTCAGAAAGCCCTCAAAATTGCTCAAAGTGATTTTCGAGAAGGCGAGCATTGTGGATGGGAGTGGGGGGAGGCGCTTTTCCACCGATCTCGCCCTCATCGGAGAGCGGATCGCGAGGATCGGCGACTGCTCGGGTCTCGAAGCGCGACAACGGATCGACGCACGGGCGCTGGTTCTCGCACCGGGTTTCATCGACGTGCACGCACGTTCAAAGCAACGATGGTTCGAGCCGCGAAGTTCCGCCGGATCGCTGGCCCAGGGAATTACGACGGCGATCGATGGCGCCTGCAATAACGGCCTTTCCGTCGAGCAAGCGAGCGAACTGCGTGGTTCGCTACGGCTGAATCTCGCACTCGTCGGATCGGGGCGGCGCGAGGAGATCGAGCGCGGCGCATGCGGGCTCGGCGTACGCTTCGACGATGCGGTGCCCTCGGAGGAAGCGCTCCGCGTGGCGAAGGGTGCGGGGATCCCGCTCGTCGTGCACCTGCGCGATCGCGAGCGCGCGTTGCTCGCGGCGCTCGACGAGGCGCTCGCACTCGCCCGGCGATGCGAGATGCCGTTGCATATCTCGCATTTTTCGTACGCGTACGGTGCGGATCGCGCGCTCGTTCACGTCGCGCTCGAGCGGATCGATGCACAGCGGGCGCGCGGCTTGCCGGTGAGTTGCGATCTCTTCCCCTATATCGCCGACGAGGCGCCGCTCGGCGAGCTGTTCTCGCCGGCGTTCGGCGCCTCGGATCGAAACGATGAAACGGCGTTGGCGGCGATGCTCTCTGCACGCCTTCATTACGGTGAACGCTGGGCGAGTATTTGGCTGCGCGGCGTTCGCGACGAACGCGACCTCGCCGACTTAGGCGCGAGTATCGAAGCGATCGCAGCGCGCCGGCACATCTCCTGCGAACGCGCGGCGCTCGCCTTATTCGACGAGCTCGGCGCCGAGGCGCCGCTATTACACCGTTGCCTCAACGAAGAGGATGTCGCAACGCTGCTCTCGGCGGACTTCACGTGCGTCGGCACCGCCGATGCGAGCTCGAGCTTCGACGGCGATCCTTTTCGCTTGCCGCATCCGCGCGCATTCGGAAGCTTTCCCCGCCTTTTCTCGCGCTTCGTCCGCGTGCGACAGACGCTTTCGCTTGAAGAGGCGGTCCGTCGTTGCAGCGCCTTGCCGGCGCGCATTTTCGGCCTTCGCGACCGAGGGGAAATTCGCGAAGGCGCATTCGCCGATCTTGTCCTTTTCGACGAAAAGACGATCGCCGATACCGCCACCTACGATTCTCCGGTTCGAGCACCGATCGGAATTCGCGCGGTCTTCGTCAACGGTACCGCGGTTCACGGCGTCCCGACGGGGGAGATCGCCTATCCGGGGCGCATTCTGGAGAAACGGTGATTCGCAGACTTCTCGCCCCCATCGCGCTGTTCGCAGTCCTTGCAGCGGCACCCCAGCCGCCGCTCGCGCTCTCGCTTCGTTTTGCACGCACCAGTTTCGATCTGCTCGATCCGGTCGGGATCCAACTCATCGTCGACAATCCGAGCGATCGTCGGCGCGATGTCGCATTCGCAACGCCGAACGAATACGCGCTTGCGATCTACCGCGGCAGGAAAGAGATCTGGCATTCAGCTGCGGTTTCGACGACGGGCTCTGCAACACCGGGAAAGTCCCACGCGCGCAATATCCCTCCGGGCGCTTCGGTCTTCGTAACCTACGTGTGGAACGCGCTCGACGCTCGCGGTGAGAGCCCGGCGCAAGGGCGCTATCGCGTCATCGCAACATTCGCCGGAATCGACACGCATTTGCAGGCGACGCGGATGCTCCGCTTCATCGCACCCTTGGAGCCGAATTCCGTCGCGCGCCTTCCCATCGGCAGCGTCGCAACGATCGCCGGGCGGCTCGAGACCGACCGCGATTCCATCAGCGCGGGCGGATATACGTTACGGCTCTCGCGGATCGTGCGCGGCATCGCCGCCGGCCGTTGCATCGTCGTTCGCGGGCAGGTGACCGCGCTACGCGGCGTACGCGGCTTCGACGTCAGCCGTTCGGCGCCGTTACAAGCCGTCGGTAGAGATCGCGACTGCGATCCCGCAAGCGCTCGATATCCCCGTCGTTCTCGATAATTTCGTCGGCGAGCATCCTCGCGCGTTCGGGATCGATCTGCGCCCGCATGCGCGCGCGCACCGCGTCGCGCTCTGCGCCGTCACGCGCCATCACCCGTTCGATTCTGCGCTCCGGTGGAGCGATAACCAGAACCGTGCGATCGACGAGTTTTGCGTAGTCGCTCTCGAAGAGCAGCGGTACGACGTGCACGATCGGCTGTCCGGGTGCGGCTTTGCTCTCGCGCGCGAAGGCGATCCGTCGGATCTCGGGGTGCAGGATGGCGTTGAGTTTGAGCCGCTCGGCATCGTTTTCGAAGACCGCCTCGGCGAGCGCCGTGCGATCGAGCACGCCGTCGACGACGGTACCGGGCCAGTTTTGGGCGATTGCGGCTAACGCCGTACTCCCCGGCGCGACCGCTTCGCGCGCGACCACATCGGTATCGATGACGAAGGCACCGCATCGCTCCAACTCCGCAGCCACCTCGCTCTTGCCGCTACCGATTCCCCCGGTCAACCCTATGCGCATGGGCACTTCATACGCAGCGAGGGGAACGCGTTCCCGCGTTCCCCTCGTTTTTTACCGCCGGCGCGAGCCGTCCGTTACGGCGTTTCGCTCTCGACGCTCTCGGCTTCGGGAGCCGCCGCCTCGGCGATCGGGAGAACGCCGTCGACATCTTCGTCGATAGCGATCGCTTCGATCTCTTCCAACGGAACGTCGGCGACGTGTTGGATCGAGGCCGTGATGCGGCGCGTCGCGTGGTTCACCGTGAGCAGCGTGACGCTGACATCCTGGCCCTGCGCGTAGTTTGCGGCACCGTCGAACTCGCCTTTGGGCACCATCGCCAGAATTCCGGGAACGATCTCGACGAGGAGATAATTCGGCGTCACTTTGACGATCTGTGCGGTGAGTTGATTGGTCTCGTAGATCTTGTCCGCGTGCTGATCCCAGGGATCGGGCAGCGCGTGCTTGAGCGAGAGACTCACCTTCTTGGCGTCCTGATCGAACTTCATTATCTCGACGCTGACGACATCGCCGATCTTCACGACTTCGGAAGGATGCTTGATGCGAGCGTACGAGAGCTCGCTGTTGTGGATCAGCCCGTCGATGCCGCCGAGATCGACGAATGCGCCGAAATCTGCGAGCCGTACGACGACGCCTTCACGAATCTGACCGACTTCGAGCATGCCGAGCAGCTCTTGTTTCTTCGCCTGCATCTCTTCTTCGAGGACGAGACGCTGCGAAAGAACGACGCGATGGCGCTTGTGGTCGAGATCGATGACTTTCAGCCGCAGTTGCTGGCCGATCGTTTCCTCGAGATTGCCGACCGGTTGGCGGCGAATCTGCGATGCCGGAACGAATCCGCGCATGCCGAGATCGACGAGAACGCCGCCCTTCACGACCTGCGTGACCGTCGCTTCGATGACTTCATCGCGTTCGTGCGATTCGATGACTTTCTCCCACGTCTTGAGCGCGCGCGCGCGACGTTCGGAGAGGAAGAGGGTTCCGTCGAGCTCGTCGATGCGATGGATCATCACTTCGAGCGAGTCCCCAACTTTGAGGCTCTTCGGGTCGATCGCGAGCGACAACTCGCGGAACGGCAATACGCCTTCCGATTTGCCGCCGACATCGACGAGAAACTCGTCTTTGTCTTTCTGCACGATCATGCCGTTGAGAACTTGGCCTTCGTCGAGAACGCGCAGCGATTCTTCGTAAAGACGCTGCTCGAGCGCGAGCTGATCTTCTTCTTCGCCCTGCGGATGGGCGAGTTCGGTGGTAGAGATGATTGTTGTCCTGCCTTTAATTTTTTATTTTCGCGAAGATCACCGCTGACATTGCCTGCACCACCAGGTGCCTCGACCCGCGATTACCGATCTCCGGATCGGCGACCCGCAACGCAGGCAACCTTCCCCGAGTCGTCCGTAGACCGCAAGGGCGTTTTGAAAGCCGCCTTTGAGACCCTCGGCGTCGACATAATCGTCGACGGTCGTTCCGCGCATCTCGATCGCCCGTTCGAGCACATCGATGATGGAGCGGCGCAAGCGCTCGCGCGCAGGCCCCCGCAGCGACCCTGCGGGGCGACTCGGCCGAATTCCGGCGAGCCAAAGCGACTCGCATGCATAGATATTCCCTATGCCTGCGACTCGCCGCTGATCGAGAAGCAAAGCCT
>JAKBCP010000064.1 GCA_021807645.1 bacterium | reverse complement strand
GCCGGGATCGGCACCGCGCTGATCGCAGCGATCGTCTTCGGCATCGTGAACATGCTCTTGGGACCGATTTTACGGCTGATCTCCGCACCGATTACCTGGCTGACGCACGGCCTCTTTTCGTTCGTGATCAACTACCTGCTCTTTGCGATCGCGGCGCACTTTACGCCGGGCTTCCGGGCGAGCGGCGATTTCAACCATTGGCTCGCCTATCTCTATGGAACGATCGTGATGATGCTGGTCAGCACGCTGATGGAGCGGGGCACGGAGTCGAAGGCCGTGGGGGGCTCGTAACCTCCCGCTTGCCGGATCGGTTATACTGAGTGTCGATGGTCGCGGGGCTGAAGCAGGTTCGACGTGAAGATCCGCGGTCGATGTCAGCAGGCGGAGTTGCGAGCTCTCCTAAAACGATCGCAACGGCAATAACTGCCAACAACAACTACGCACTGGCTGCCTAAATAAGGTAACCACCGGACGCGAGGGGTCGGCCCGAACCACTTCGCCTTCCGGTCAAAAATTCGGGCTGGTTCGCACGGATGATGTGACGCGCAAACGAGATCGACTGCATCTGCGACGCACGATAGCCTAGCTTTGGGGCGATCGAGCGGCTAAGACAAAATCAAAGCTGAGCCTGGAGAACGCATCGGTCCGGCTTTGCGGACTCGGGGGGCAGTACCCCGACAGCTCCACCATTTCGAAGAAAAGCGGAGGCCATACGGCCTCCGCTTTTCTTCCTGTGCCGGCGAGCGTTTATCCGCGCTCGCTTGCCGCCCGCACGCGAGCGATGAATGCCCACGCCTCCGAGAGTCCCGGCATCGCCGAGGCGGCCTTCGCGCGATTCTTCGGATCGGCGTAAAGGCCGGCGAGCGACGCTTCCATCGCCGGATCTCTCTGCGTGAATGCTGCGGTCAACTCATCCCAACGCGCGAGCAAAGCCCGTGCAGCCGGCGATCCCGGATCGCTCTCCTTTGCAGCGGCGATATCGGCGAAGAGTTGCTCCCAAGCCGCACCGACGCGCGCTTGTTCGTCGGCCGAGAGCTCGCGTGTTTTCAACGCGGCGAGTTGCTCCGGGGAAAAATGCGATTGAAAATCGATCTCTTTCATGACGAGGGTGCTCCTGATGACGTGAACGAGCCGCTCGCGGAGTGCCGGTGGTTTCTCTCGCACCGACGATTTTGCCGCCTGCATCGCTTCGATAACGGCGGTAATTCGTCGTGCACGCTCGTCGAGCAGAGCGATCTGTTCGTCGAGTGCTGCCACGAAGTCGAACGCCTCGGCATCGAGAAAGCTCGCGATCGCATCGAGACGGAAACCCAACGCCTTGAGGGTGACGATCTGTTGTAAGCGGATCAACTCGTCGGCTCCGTACCATCGATAGCCGGCCTCGCTTCGTGCTTGGGGGCGAAGCAGCCCGATTCGATCGTAATACTGGAGCGTCCGGATCGTGATTCCGGTCTGCCGGGCGAGCTCTCCGATGCGAAAGCGGTCGTTCATAGTGCTAGATGAGCCGGTGGGCTCGCCTTCATCCTGCAGCATGACGCAAGGTCAGGGTCAAGCCCCGGCGGTTCGATCCGGTCGCGGAAGCCTTGCATCTCTCGCCACCGGAAACCCGGCGTGCCTTCGGGCGGTCATATCCGACATGAAGCAGAGAAAACTTGGTACGCAGGGCTTGGTCGTTTCCGAGATCGGGCTGGGATGCATGGGGATGTCCGAATTTTACGCCGGGCGCGACGATGCCGAATCGGTCGCGACCATTCATCGAGCGCTCGAACTCGGGATCGATTTTCTCGATACCGCCGATATGTACGGCCCGTTTAAGAATGAGGAGCTCGTCGGCAAGGCGATCTCCGACCGCCGCGAGCGCGTCGTGCTCGCGACGAAGTTCGGGAACGTCCGCGGCAACGACGGATCGTTCCAGGGCGTCAACGGGCATCCCGATTACGTCCGCTCGGCCTGCGATGCGTCGCTCAAGCGCCTCGGCGTCGGGCACATCGATCTCTACTATCAGCATCGTGTCGATACGAAGGTGCCGATCGAGGAGACCGTCGGTGCGATGGCCGAGTTGGTGAAGGCGGGGAAGGTTCGCTATCTCGGGCTCTCGGAGGCCGCACCCGCGACGATACGACGCGCGCACGCCGTGCATCCGATCTCGGCGTTGCAGACCGAGTATTCGCTCTGGACGCGCGACGTCGAAGACGAAATTCTCGCTACCGTGCGCGAACTCGGCATCGGCTTCGTTGCCTACAGCCCGCTGGGACGTGGCTTTTTAAGCGGAGCCTTCAAAACCCCCGAGGATTTCCCGGCCGACGACACGCGTCGCAATCATCCGCGATTCCAGGGCGAGAACTTCCTGCAGAATCTCCGCCTCGTCGAGCGCGTACGCGAAATCGCAACCGAGAAAGGCGTGACGCCCTCGCAGCTCGCCATCGCCTGGCTGCTCGCGCAAGGCAACGATATCGTGCCGATCCCGGGCACGAAAAAGCGTAAATACCTCGAGGAGAACGCCGCGGCTGCAGCGATATCGTTAACTGCCGCCGAGCTCGCGCGGATCGCCGAGGCGGCGCCGAAGGGAGCGACTGCGGGTACGCGCTATCCCGATATGAGCTCCGTGAATCGTTAGCGGCCGTGGTATACTCGCCGTAACATCGGTGCGGGAGGCGAGATGGACGGTTTCCAAAACGGGAAAATGCTGCGGATCTTCGTCGACGAGCACGACCGTCATGGCGCCGAGCCGCTCTATACCGCCGTCGTCGAAGTGTTGCGCAAACGCGGCGTCGCCGGAGCGACCGTGCTGCGCGGTATCGAAGGATTTGGAACGCATCATCGCATTCACATCGCCAAACCCTTTTCCGCCGCGCCGAATTCGCCGGTATTGATCGAAGTCGTCGATGAAGAGGATCGCCTGCGAGCGCTGATTCCCGAATTAAAGACGATGATCGGCGAAGGGCTCATCAGCCTCGAGAACATCTCGTATCTCCGCTTGCAGCGGCCCTAGTCTCCCGAGCCGCAAGTCTCACCACCCGCCCGCCGGACCTTTTCCGCCGCGTGCAACGTTGCTCATCGGTCACAACGCTACGGCATTGCTCCCTCTTCGCGCCTCGCCCCGCCGAACAATCCCTCCCTAGATCCTTCCCGACTTCTTCGCAACTTTGCTTGCGCTTTCGGGTAAGCTCGCACGGTGAAGAAACCGGGTCTTCGAAAGATCGTCCTTTTGCACGGGCATCCCGACCCCGATCGTGCGCGCTTGGGTTACGCCCTCGCCGATGCGTACGAACGAGGCGCTCGTTCGGCGGGGCACGAGCTGCATCGCGTCGATATCGCCGATCTCGATATCGGATTCGTGCGCAGCAAGCGGCAGTGGGACGAGGAATTGCCGACGCCGGAGATACGCGCGCTTCGCGAGCGCGTGGAGGCGAGCGATCACCTTGCCGTCTTCTTTCCGCTCTGGTTGGGGACGATGCCCGCGTACTGCAAGGCGTTCTGGGAGCAGCTCCTGCGCACCGGGGCACCGCAGAACGGCAGCGCGACCGCGCCGTCGCTCCTACGCGGGAAAAGCGCGAGGATCGTCGTGACGATGGGCATGCCGGCATTCTTTTTTCGTTGGTATTTCGGCGGGCATGGAGTGCGGAGTTTCGAACGGGGCGTACTGAAAATTATGGGCGCATCGCCGGTGAAGACAACGCTGCTCGGCTCGGTCGAAGGGCGCGGTGAGGCGGGCTACCGGCGTTGGATCGCCGAGATGAAGAAGTTGGGGGAGCGATGCAACTAACGCACGTCGACGCCGCCGCGGTGCGAGCGATCTACGAACGCCCGTTCCCGGAGTTGGCTTTTGCGGCGATGAGCGCGCACCGCGAGGCGTTCGACCCGCTGGCGATTCAACGATCGACGCTGCTGAGCGTAAAGACCGGCGGCTGTTCGGAGGATTGCGGATACTGCGCGCAGAGCGCGCGGCGCACCACCCACGTGCGCCCCGAGCCGCTTGCGGAGATCGAGGAGGTCGTCGCCGCGGCGCGTGCAGCGAAAGACGGCGGCGCGACGCGTTTTTGTATGGGTGCGGCGTGGCGCGGTGTGAAAGACGGCGCGCCCTTCGAACGCGTGCTCGCGATGGTGCGCGCGGTCAACGAGCTGGGCTTGGAGAGCTGCGTGACGCTCGGATCGTTGCAACCTCACCAAGCGGAAGCCCTGCGCGATGCGGGATTGCACTACTACAATCACAATCTCGACACGTCGCGCGAATATTATCCGCAGGTCGTCTCGACGCACGACTACGACGACCGGCTCGCGACGCTCTCGCACGCACGCTCGGCCGGGCTGAAACTCTGCTGTGGCGGCATTGTCGGCATGGGAGAGTCGCGCGACGACCGTATCGCGCTGATCGCGGAGTTAGCGGCGATGGAGAGCCCGCCGGAATCGGTGCCGGTCAATCTGCTCGTTCCCATCGAGGGGACGCCGCTTGCGGCGCGGGCAAGTTTCGATCCGATCGAACTCATGCGAACGATCGCGACCTTGCGTATCGTGCTGCCGCTCTCGCATATCCGGCTCGCGGCCGGGCGTGCCGAGATGAGTGTCGAGTTGCAAACGCTTTGCTTCTTGCTCGGTGCAAACTCGATCTTTTCCGGCGACCGTCTGCTGACCACGGAGAATGCGGCGCTCGATAGCGACGCTGCCCTGTTCGCGGCATTGGGGATGTACGCCGAATAGCGATAGCCGGAGCGACCCGCAAACGGGGCGCTCCCGAGGTATTCTCTTCTCGTCCGCCAAAGGCAAAGAAGATGATCGACCCGACCGAACGCTTCTCCGAGCGTGCTGCAGATTACGTACTCGGTCGCCCCAGCTACCCCACGGAGGCAATCGACGCGCTCTTCGAAGGCTTCGGCGATCCGTTGCAATTGCGCGTCGCCGATCTCGGCGCGGGAACGGGGATATCGTCGCGTTTGCTCGCCGAGCGCGCCGGACTCACGATCGCAATCGAACCGAACGCCGCAATGCGGGCGAGCGCGCAGCCGTTCCCCCGCCTAGAGTGGCGCGATGCACGTGCCGAAGCGACGGGGCTTCCCGATGGGTCGCTCGATCTCGTCACCGCCTTTCAAGCCTTTCATTGGTTCGATGCCGCGCGCGCGCTCGCCGAGATCGAGCGCATCCTTCGCCCCGGCGGCCGCGCCGCAGTACTCTACAACGAACGCGACGAGCGCGATCCCTTTACCGCCGCCTACGGCGAACTCGTGCGAACCTATGCAACCGATGAAAGCGAGGCGCGACGCGCCGATGGTCGCGTGGCGTTTCTCACCTACGAGGGGTGGAAGCGCGTGCGTTTTGCGCCGTTTGCGAACACGCAACGGCTCGACCGCGCTGCCCTCTTCGCGCGCGTCGGCAGCACCTCGTATCTACCGCACGAGGGTGAAGCAGCCCAGCGCTTGCACGAGGATCTGGAGGCGCTCTTCGAGCGCTTTGCGCGCGATGGAGCCGTGATGATGACCATGCAGTGCTCCGTCACGCTCGCCGAGACGACGTGAGCGACGTCACCGATTTCTCGGTCGGCGCAGGCGGCGATGCCGGCGAGCGCATACGCTATCTCGATGCCGTCGCGCAGCTCGGCGCTCAGGCGAAAGAGG
>JAKBCP010000063.1 GCA_021807645.1 bacterium | reverse complement strand
ATGCAAAAAAGCATCGGCGAGCAGGACGTAATTGTTGTACGGCGTCGAGCGGCCGTGCGAAACGATCCAGGCGACGATAAACGCTGCGAGACCGGCGAGAACGCTGCGTGGAAGCGCGAAGCGTTTAAATGGGAGGGAGCGTTGCACTCGGAAGCGGTCGCGGCACGCGGAAGGTCGTCTCGGGGAGCGAGCGCGGGAAGCGACAGTTGCTCCACGTGATGCGTTCGTTCGCCGGCTTTCCGTGGATGCTTCCGGTCACATAGACCTCGTACGGAACCCAATAGCGCCCGGCTGCATGGTAGAGTACGGCACCATGCCCGTCCGCGCCGTCGCCCGATGACGTAAAGGCGATCGCACTTGGGAGAAAACGTCCGCTCGCAATCGTAAATCCGGTAATGGAGAAGCGCGATACGGGGGCAAGCGCAGTCGCCTGATATCGATACTCGAAAATCTTTCCGACTTTATGCGCCGAGAGAAAGAGCACT
The DNA here is from genome assembly GCA_021807645.1 of bacterium. Taxonomy (GTDB): domain Bacteria; phylum Vulcanimicrobiota; class Vulcanimicrobiia; order Vulcanimicrobiales; family Vulcanimicrobiaceae; genus JABEUX01. The sequence goes on along the minus strand of JAKBCP010000063.1, from coordinate 5,378 downwards.
TCGTAATCGTGCAACGTCGGCGCGAGCCGATCGATCGCGTAGCGGTCCGCACGATGCGCGATGAGGATCGATTTTTCGCGCACCGGTATTCCTTGCGAGGAGAGCAGCGTGTCGCGAACCAGATCGCCCTGGCGGTAGAGTAGGTGCTGCTGTTCGATCTGTATCGGCCCGGCCTGCGAGATCGAATAATTGCAGATCGAGGCGTTCGGCATCGCGAGCGACGCCATCGCGCGCACGTACTCGTCGAGAACCACTTGTGAATCTTGGCGCTGCGGCGCGCCGGCGAGGGCCAGCAAGAAGAGGCCGGCGCAGGCAAGGGCGAGGCTCGCGCGGCGACCGATCATGGGGCTCCAAGCACGGCGGTGCGTATCGCCGCGAGTGCCGCCGCAGCGCCCGCAACATTCTTCCCGCCGCCCTGTGCGTGCGCCGCCTGTCCGCCGCCCTTCCCGCCGAGCGCGGGAGCGGCGAGCTTCACGAGATTTCCGCTATGAATGCCCGCGGCGACGGCATCCTCGGCGGCGCTCACCAGCAGGCTCGCGCTCTCGCCATCGGTTCCGATCAGCGCGATCGTGCCTTGCGGCATCCGCGAACGGATCGCCGCCTGTAAGTGGCGCAGCGCTTCGGCGTTCGCTTCGGGTACGATCGCGCCGACGAAGCGTCGCGCGCCCTCACCCTCGGCAGCCTCGAAATAGCGCGCCGCGTCGGCGGCTGCAAGCCGCGCGGAGAGCTGACCGATCGCGCCCTGCAGATCGCGCACTTCGCGTTGCAGGCGCGTGACGCGCTCGCCGAGTTCGTCGGGGCTGGTCGCAAGCGCTCCGGAGACGGCGGCGACCATATCTTGCTGCTTGGTGACGAACTGCTCGGCGGATTCCGAGACGCAGCTTTCGATGCGACGCACGCCGCTGCCGATCGACGACTCGTTGAGAATGACGAAGAGTCCGAGTTCGCCGGTAGAGTGCGCGTGCGTGCCGCCGCAAAATTCAATCGAGGGCCCCGCCTGTACTACGCGCACGCGCTCGCCGTACTTTTCACCGAACATCCACACCGCGCCGGTCTGCTTTGCTTCGTCGAGCGGAAGTTCGCGCGTCTGCAGCGGCGAATCGTCGCGAATCATCCGGTTGACGCGGTGCGCCACGTCGTGCCGCTGCTCGGGCGAGAGCGCGCCCGCCGCCCAGCGGAAATCAAAACGCATGCGATCGATGCCGACCCACGATCCCGCCTGGGCGACGTCGTCACCGAGCACTTCGCGTAACGCACGCTGCAAGAGATGCGCCGAGGTATGATGCCGACGAATCTCGCGGCGCCACCAATCGTGCACCGCCGTCGTGAGGCGTTCGCCGACGCGCAGCGTTCCGCTGCGAACGATGCCGATATGTACCACCGCATCGCCGAGATACTGCGTATCCTCGACCTCGAAGAGCGCGTCTTCGCCGCGCAACACGCCGCGGTCGCCGATCTGTCCTCCGCGCTCGGCGTAGAACGAGGTCGAATCGAGAACGATCCGCCCGCGCTCTCCGCCGACGAGTTCCTGCGCTGCCTTCTGGTCGGCATCGAGCATGGCAACGATCGTGCCCGAACCTTCCAGCCCATCGTAACCGGTAAACTCCGTCCGGATCGCCGGCAATTCCGCAAGCGTTACCACCGCGCGCTTCGCCGCAGCATCGCTGCGCGCCCGATTGCGCTGCGCTTCCATCTCGCTTTCGAATGCCGCCGTATCGATCGCAACGCCGCGCTCGGCAGCGATCTCGCGGCTGAGTTCGATCGGGAAACCGTGCGTGTCGTGCAGCGTGAATGCATCTTCACCTGAGATCAGGCGCGTGCAATTTTCGTTCGCTTCCTCGATCATACGATCGAGAACGGCCAAGCCGCGTTCGAGCGTGCGATTGAACGTCTGCTCCTCGCGTTCGAGCGTTCCGACGATGCGCGCCGTGTTTTGCCGAAGTTCGGGGTAGCCGGCGGCAAGCGAATCGACGACCGCCGGCACAAGCCCGGCAAGAAAACCGTCGGGATATCCGAGCAGACGCCCCTGGCGAATGGCGCGACGAATCAAGAAACGCAATACGTATCCGCGATCGCTATTCGACGGATAGATGCCGTCGTTAATGAGAAACGTAACCGCGCGCGCGTGATCGGCGATGATATTGCGGCGCACGCTCTGCTCCGCCGGCGGAAGCGAGCTCCCTTTCGGCTGCGGCTGCGCTACGACGAGATCGAGAAAGAGATCGGTCTCGTACATCGAGGCCTTGCCGTTGACGACGGCGAGCATTCGCTCGAGCCCGGCCCCCGTGTCGATCGATTTTCGCGGCAACTCCGAGAGCGTTCCATCGGCGGCGCGGTTGAATTGCTGGAACACGACGTTCCAGATCTCCACGTAGCGATTGCCGAGATTCGGACCGGTGTCGTCGGGACCGCTTGCGTATGCCTCGCCGATGTCGTAGAAGATCTCGGTCGAAGGGCCGCACGGACCGGTCGGGCCCATCGTCCAGAAATTATCCTCGTCGAAGCGCGTGATGCGCCGCGCGTCGAGCCCGATCTCGCTCTCCCAGATGCGCGCGGCTTCGTCGTCGCCGGTGTGCACGGTGACATACAAGCGCTCGGGGTCGAGACGCATCACGCGCGTAACGAACTCCCACGCCCAAGCGATCGCTTGCGGTTTGTAGTAATCGCCGAAACTAAAGTTACCGAGCATCTCGAGAAAGGTGCCGTGTCGCCCGGTCCGCCCGACGTTCTCGATATCGCTCTTCGCGCCGGCGACGCGCAAGCAACGTTGCACCGTCACCACGCGCGGAGCGGGTGCGGGCTGTTCGCCGAGAAACGCGGGTACGAACTGCTCCATTCCGGCGATGGTAAAGAGCGTCGTGGACATCTCGTCGGGGATCAAACTCGCCGATGGAACGTGTTTGTGCCCTCGGGCAACAAAGAAATCGATCCACGCTTGGCGGAGTTCTTGGCTCGTCATCGGCATAGGCACCCCGTATGGTAGCAGAGTGCCGCGGCTTGCGCTACGACGGTGGTGCCAGGAGGCTGCGCAGGCGGGCCAGCGCCCGTTGCTCGATGCGGGAGATCTGCATCTGGGAGGTTCCGAGCCGCTCCCCGACCTCGCGCTGGGTCTGCCCCTCGAAGAAGCGGAGACGCACCACGACCCGCTCGCGCCCCGGCAACCGGTCGAGGGCATCGGCGATCTCCGCACGCTCCGGAACCAGCTCGAGATCCCCGTCGGGGGCACCGATACTCGGTTCGAGGCGCCGAGTGCCCTCCTCGCTCTCGAAACCGGCGTCGAGCGAGAGCGGGGAGAGCGCGCCGCCGGCCTCCATCGCCTCGAGCACCGCCTCGATCTCGACCCCGAGGTGCTGCGCGATCTCCGCCGCGGTGGGCGTCCGCCCGAGGTCGGCTGTGAGTCGATCGGTCGCAGCACCGATCGCGAGCGCCAGTTCCTTCAGCCGACGCGGCACGTGCAACGACCAGCGCTTATCGCGAAAGTAGCGCTTTAATTCGCCGAGGATCGTCGGGGTAGCAAACGTCGCGAACTGTGTCCCGAACGCCGGTTGATAGCGATCGATCGCATTGATCAGCCCGAGCGTCGCGATCTGCAGAAGATCGTCGTAGGGCTCGCCGCGATCGACGAAGCGTTTGGCGAGAAAGCGTACCAGCCCGAGATGTCGCTCGACGAGTTGCGATCGGAGCGTCGATCGTTCCGCCGCGGTTGCTTCGTCGTCGCCGGCTTGCTTGAGAGCGAGAAAACGCGCGAGGAGCTCCTCCGCCGATTCTCCCTCACCCATCGACACGACGACGCTACCGAAACGCTACGAACGACCCGGAGCTTCCTCCGGATCTTCCGAGCATTCCCCTATCGCGCGCTATCGCCAAGTTTCTTAAACATCGTCAGAACCGTGCCGCTCTCCGCTTCGACGCGATACTCCACTTCGTCCATCAAAGCACGGATGAGATAGACGCCGAGCCCCCCGACACGCGGTTCGCCGAGATCGCGCGAGCGAATCCGCTCGGCTTCGGTGCCGATGCCGAAATCGCGCACGCATACCTGTAAACCGTCGTTGTAAATGCGGCAGGTGATGACGATCTCATCGCTCTCGCGAGCGTGCTGGATGGCATTCGTGCATGCCTCCGCAACGGCAAGTTTCAGGTCGGCGATTTCATCGACGTTAAAATGCATGCGAGCGGCGACGGTCGCCACCGAGAGCCGCGCGAGCGCGACCCACTCGGCGCGAGACGGAACGCGAATTTCAATCTCGGGAATCTCGGTGCCGATCTCGCGCGCTTGCATCATTTCAATGCGTTAACCGCATCATCGACGCTGTCGTAGATGTCGAAAACCTTGATAAGGCCGGTGATATCGAAAATCTTTCGCGTCTGCGGATTGGTCGAAACGAGCGTCACCGCCCCACCGTGCTCGCGCACGCGTTTGAGCCCGCCGATGAGAACCCCGAGTCCGGTCGAATCGATATAGCGAACGTTTTGCAGGTCGATTGCAAACGTATAGGTTCCCTTATCGATGAGCTTCCCGATAAAATCTTTTACCTTCGGGGAGGTATAGACGTCGATCTCGCCGTCGAGGGAGACCACCGCAATGGAGCCGTTCACCGAGCGTACCTGCATATTGATATCCACGCGCGCCACTACGCCCCGTCCGCCCGCGGTTCGGCATGGCCGTTCTCTGAAGGGCCGGCCCCCGTCGCGCGCGCCTGTTCTAAGATCGTCCGTCCGCGCTCGTACAGATCGGCGGCATTGCTCTGCCACGCCGCCGTTGCCTCGCCGACGCGATCGCGAAGGTCGCCGGTTGCGTCGACTGCCTGATTGCTCGCTTCGCGCGCCCTTCCGATCACCGCGTCGCGCGTCGTTTCGTCGGAGAGCAAGATTGCAGCGGCCGCACCGATTGCGGCACCGATCAAGAGGCCGATGACGAACCCGCCGCCGTTGGGGCGATTGCTCACGCTGGATTTCCTCCACGAGGATCGTTCCCACCGACGAAACGTTTCAAACGGTCGGCGACGATATTGATGCTCTCGCCGAAACTCGTGACCCCGGGAACGACGGCACTCTTGGAGAGTTCGGCGGTCTGTGCGAGCGCCGAGGCCGCACCCTCCAGCGATTTCGCTGCGGTCGCCAGGTGAGCGACGGCTTGTTCCGCGCCGCTTGCAGCACCGCTGACGTGTTGCAGCGTCGATGCGGCCGCGGGGCCGATATCGCCGACCTGGCTGTCGACGATGTCGAGCGTTTTATTTAGGCGACCGAACGTTCGAGCGAGGGCGATTGCGGCGATGATCAGTGCGAGACCGGCGAGAAATGCGCCGCCGCCGACACCGTAATCGAGGACCGCGTGAAGTGTAGAGGCATCATTGGTCATAATAGCCTCCCCCTTC
>JAKBCP010000062.1 GCA_021807645.1 bacterium | reverse complement strand
GGCGACGAGAAAACTTGCGTGGCCTGCGGCGAGTCGGCGAAGGTACGTGCCTACGTTGCGGCATCCTATTAAGGCGGTCGGCGGGGCGCTCGTCGCGCTGCTGATGTTGACGACTCCGGGGATCGTGCGTGCGGCGCAACGCGTTCATCCGTCGATCGCGCAGATCGATGCCGAGGCCCGCGCGCGCGGTAATCGGCGCGCGCTCGCAATTGCGATCGGGGAGCGGCTTTTTTCGCGCGTGCTTCCGGTCCAATTGCTCGAGATTCGGGCCGCCGGCTTGCGCGACCGGGCCTACGTCGGGCTGCGCTTTTCCGGCGAGAAATTTCATGGGACGGTGAGCAAAGCGCAACTCGACCGAGAGCTCGTCGACGCGGTCGAAACCTCGTTCGCGCTCTCGCCGCAGGTGCGCGAGGTCGATTGCTGGATCGTCGTGCCGATTCCGGTAGCGCCCGGCACGGTTGTCTCGGGCGATAAGGCGATGCCGACCGAGCGGGACGTGTTGACGCTCAGCGTCCGGCGCGGCGAGAGCGCGACGGAGATCGCGCATCGCCTGCAGGCGGGGATCGGCGTGGTGACCGATCCGCACTGGGTCGCGCGCGCGCTCGTGCGAGGGAGCGTCCATGCGTAAGAAGAGCGTGTTGGAGAACGGGATTCGCGTCATCACCGAATCGATGTCCTCGGTTCGCTCCGCGAGTATCGGGTTATGGGTTGACGTCGGGTCGAGCGCGGAGGCTCCGCACTTGCGCGGGATCTCGCACATGGTCGAGCATATGCTGTTCAAGGGAACGCATCGCCGGAGTGCGCGCGAGATCGCCGAGGCGCTCGATTCCGTCGGCGGCGATCTGAATGCATTCACCGATAAAGAGACGACCTGCTATTATGCAAAGGTCATCGATCGACACGTTCCGCTGGCAATCGACGTGCTTTCCGATATGCTCGCGCACTCGCTCTTCGACCCCGAGGAGTTGCGTAAGGAACGAAACGTCGTCCTCGAAGAGATTAAAATGTACGAAGATGCTCCCGACGATCTCGTGCATGAAATCTTCTCCCAGCAACTCTGGGAGGGATCCGATCTCGGTGCGCCGACTATCGGCTTTCCCGAGACCGTTGCCGCATTGGAATCGAGCGATCTGCACGCGCACCTTGCCGCACATTACGCTCCGAATGCCGTCGTGCTCTGCGCCGCCGGAAACGTCGATCACGACGAGATCGTCGCGTTAACGCGCGCGGCGCTCGGCGAGCAGCGCGGCATCGCGAAATTGCCCGTCGCTACCGCGCCCCCCGTTCGTACCTCGCTCGTGCGTCGAAGTAAAGATATCGAGCAGGTGCATCTCGTTCTCGGCGGCCCGAGCGTCAGCGCGCGCGACGACCGGCGTTACGCACTCTCGGTCGCGCAGACGATTCTCGGCGGCGGAATGTCGAGCCGGCTCTTTCAGGAAGTTCGCGAGAAACGCGGGCTCGTCTATACGATTACGGCGTACGGAAGCACCTATCGCGAGGCCGGTAGCCTCGCCGTTTATGCCGGCACGTCGTTAAAAAACGCCCAGCCGTGCATCGACACGATTCTCGATGAGGTCGATCGGCTCGCGAGCGAACCGGTCGGCAACGAAGAGCTGCGACAGGCGAAGGAACACCTGAAGGGCAGCATGATGCTCGGCCTTGAGAGCACGTCGAGCCGCATGATGCGCCTCGGGCGCCAAGAACTCGTCCACAGCCGCGAGATTCCGCAAGAGGAGATCGAGGCGCAGATCGATGCGGTGAGCACCGATGCGGTACTTGAGGTCGCCCGACTCGCCTTTACGCCGCAACAACGCGCGCTCGCGCTCGTCGGGCCGACGGCTGCCGCCGAGATCGGATGGGGAGCGCGCGGTGCATAGCCTTCCGCTGATACCGCATCTCTTTTCGGGGAAGCTCTGGGGCGCGATGCTCATCACGTTCATCGTGCAGGGCGTGACGATCGGGGCATACGCCGCTCGCCTCGCCGGCGTGCAGACCAAGCGCATCGCTACCTCGATCTCGCTCTTCAATCTCTTCGTTACGACCGGGCGCCTCGCCAATCTCTTCTCGGCGTTTTTTGTGGGGCCGCTCTCGGACACCGCCGGACACGCGGTGCTGCGCTACCGCCATCATCCCGGCGACGTCGCGCTCTGGCAGCATACCTTCGAAATACAACTGCGATTGATCGTCCTCGCGGGAACCTTCGGGATGATCGTCTTCGCGCTCTTCCTGCCGATGTTTGCCTATCTGTTCCGGCGCGGCGTCGCCTCGTTTGAGGCACGCGGCTCGGTGCCGCATGCCGTCGTCCGCTTGTTGCACCCGCGTATTTTTTTGGAGGTTTTACGGGCGCAACATTTGCCGACCCTCGCTCAATTACGCTCGTTTCAATGGCGGCGATTACCGCGACGGATGTTGATCTTCAACGTGTTGGTGATGGCGGTCTACGCAATCGGCGTTCAAGCTTCGTTTCTCGCCTCGGTCTTCGATCCGGCCGTTTCGCGCACCGCGATTAGTCTCTCCGGCGTCATTAACGGTATCGGGACCATCGCCTTTACGCTCTTCGTCGATCCGACGTCGTCGATGATTACCGACCAAGCGATCCACGGTAAACGCAACATCGACGAGGTACGTTCGATGGTCTTCTACTTGTCGCTGACGGCAATAATCGGTACGATACTCTCGCAGTTGCTCTTCGTCCCTGCAGCGCTTTTGATCGAGGAGGTAGCCCGCTTTGCCGTCCACGTTCACTTCTAGAGCCCGCTCGCTCGCACTCGTTGCTTCGATGCTTGCGCTGAGCGGGTGCGCGCATTCCGTCGCCTCCTGGATCGCCCAGACGCGCGTTCACCAAGGGCGCCTCGCACTCGCTCGCGGCGACGTTCGCGGCGCCGAGCTCTCCTATCGCCTCGCTCTCAAGATCGATCCGCACGATGCAACCGTGCGCGAAGGGTATGTAGCCGCCGCCGCCGACCTCGCCCACAAGCAATATACGCTCGGCGACCTTCAAGGCGCGCTGGGGACGATCCGCCAGGCGGAGCATATCGCGCCGAAGGACCTGCGCCTGCAGGCACTTCGAGCCGAGATTGAGAGCGCGAGCCTCAAACAGAGCATCGTCAGCTCGAACTATCCGACCTATCGCAGCGCCGCGCGCCGCATTCTCGAGGCGTACGCGCAGCTCGATATCGCTAATAGGGCGATCGTCCGCAACCTCCATCGCTTTTCCTATACCTACGACACCGCCGATCTGACCTCGGCGATTAAGGCGTCGTACGAATTAGAGCTCGACGTTGCGCGGAACACCAATCGCTTGATCGCCTATCGACAGCTGGTCAGCTCCGGCGTTCCCAACGCTGCGGCGTCGAGTTCCTCGAACCTCGGAGGCGCGTCGCTACTACCCCTTCCCTGAGTGGAGCACGCAGAGTCCGTGCGCGGTGAGGAAGGCGCGCCCCACACCCGCGCGTTCGGCACGGCGGAATGCGCGCCAGCGCTTCCGCGCCCCCGGAAGGATCGCTCGTAACGAGGTGTGGTAGACCGGCCAGCTGACGCCGGGAAAACGGACGACCGGGAAGCGCGACATCCACGCGCAGAGTTCGAGATTCTTGCGGAAGCGTGCATCTTCGATCGAGATGAAATATCTCGATCCTTTCGCGATAGCGCTCTCTTCATCGAAGGGCGTCCAGAGATAGGGATCCTCCTCCCATCCGAATCGGTCCATATAGTAAAAGATATCGGGGCCGTAGTGAGCGATAACGGGTAAGGCGTTCCGCGGAAGCGCACGGTCGAGGGCGACGGCATTGCGATATGCCGTTTTGCTATAGCGGTAATAGGGCGCGATCGCCGTCAGCCCACCGATCAGGACCGCCGCACCGAGGATCGTCCCGCCGGCGGCGAGAGCGAACCTCGTGCGAGGTTCGCGGCCGAAACGATCGCGCGCCCAGACGGCGGCGCCGCCGATCGCAAGCGCGCATGGCGGGAGCAGCAAAAAGAGATAATAATCGACGCGTTCGACGGCGATCACCGCATATGTGTAGAGCGCCGCGCCGAGAAACCAGAGCGGGAGGAGCAACGGCGAGCGCATCTTCACGCGCGGCAGAGTAAAGAGGGAGAGGAAAGCCACGATGCTTCCGATCGTCCCCAACATCGTGATCCGGAAGAGGTTGAGGCCGAAGAGCGCATGCTTGACCTGCCACGCGAAGGCGTGAATCGAGGTAAACGATCCGATGAGGTGCGGAAGGACGTGCTTGGCGAGAATGCCGCTCGCCCAGAGCCATTGCGCGTGCGCGCGCACTGCGTGATCGTACATCTCGAGGATCGCCAGCGGGACGAACCCCAGCACGATCAATGCGGTCGGCCGAATCGCGTGTTTTGCGCGCAGGCGCTCGACGAGCGGGCCAAGTGCGGCAAAGAGGCCGGCCAGCGCGACGGGTTTAGCGAGTAACGCCAGGGTGCAGAGCCCCGCGGCGCGCGCGAGGCGGCGCGGTTCGACGGCGAGATCTTCCAGCAGAAGCCGCGCCGTTGCATAGAGCGCCGCCGTCAAGAAGAAGACCATCGCTGCATCGGGCGTGAAGGTGCGTCCGTAATAAATGCTTCCGGGAAAGATCGCAAACGCAAGCGCGGCGACGAGCCCGGCGAGTGCGTCGTCGAAAAGCCATCGTCCGAAGAGCCCGATCACCGCAATGGTGGCGACGCTGAAACCGAGGCTGAGCAGGCGTCCGAAAATCGGGTGGATGCCGAAGAGATGATAGAGCGCCGCCGCGAGATACGGGACGATCTGCAACTCCAGTTCGACGTAGTGCGGCGGCGGCCCGTCGTAGTTGGTTTGCGGGTAGAGTATATTGCCGTTGAGACGATAGAAATTCCGCGCGATGTTCGCGGTATCGCCTTGACGCCAATTCGGATGGTCGAGGATCGGGTTATGTATGCCGTGCAACCGTAAGGCTGCACCGAACACGCAGATCGCCAGCAGAAGAAAGCGGAACGATTTCACCGCGTGTGCCGGAACGTCCAGTATTTATTGACGAAGAAGTTCACGAAGATTCCCGCGATGGTACCGACGAGCCAGGTGCGATGCCCGTAGTGGTTGCCGAAGAACGGCTTGGTGAGCGGGGCGACGCCAAGGCCGACGAGCAGCGCGAGCGCGGAAACGGTAAGGAATTGCACCCCCTCGCGCACCGCGTTGGCGTCGGAACGGAACGTCCAGCGTCGGTTGAGATAGTAGTTCGAGACGCCGCCGGCCATGAACGCAATCGAATAGATGATTGCGTACGGCAGGGCTTGGTCGTGGTTGGGAACGAGACGCTGGAGGATGGTAAACAGCACGAAATTGAGGATCGTGCCGGAGAGCCCGACGATCGCAAATTTCGTGAATTGGCGAACGCCGCGGCGCTTTGCGACATTGTGAACGATACTATGCAACCCAATACCAATCGGCGAAGAGAACGGTGAAAAGCCCTAAGAGCGGGAGCGAAAACGCGAGAATAAGATTGTTGACCCACGGGCGATCGCCCCAGCGGGCGAGAATCGCAAAGAGCGGAAAGAGCACGAGGGCAAAGCGCGGCATGCTCATGAGGCTCGAGGTGGACATCGGGATGAGCACCGAGAGCGCCATATAGGCGATGTACGACGGGCGCAGACGCTTCCATCCGAACAGCAGCACCCCGACCATGAGCGCAGTAAAACTCAGTTCGAGCGCCTGGTTCGCAACTGCGGCACCGGAGTGCGCGTGCGCGATGGCAAGGACGGAATTGGCGACGCTGACCCATGGCGGCGCGAGGTGGCGGTTCCAGTGCGCTTGGACATGCGAAAAGAAGAGCGGATCGCCGGTGACCACCCACAGGTAAGCCATATAGAGTGCGAGCCCGCAGCCGATCAACGCCGCCGGGAGCAGCGCGCGTAGGTTTTCGAC
>JAKBCP010000061.1 GCA_021807645.1 bacterium | reverse complement strand
GATGCGCCGATATCTAAGAGAATCTGCACCCCCGAACCCGCCGTATGGAAGGTCAGAATGCGAAGATACGCCTCTTGGCCGACGAGAAAGCCGGCGACGGCGAAAAGAACCGCGAATATCGCGCGCAGAAGCGTCGAGGAGAGAGTTGTCGTTTTCACTCGAGCGTCACGAAGGCCCCACAGACGGTATTGGCGAGTAATCGGCCACGCCGCGTTAAACGGAGATGCTCGCCGCTGCGTTCCAACACCCCGGCCTCGATAAATTCGGCGATGGTGGAAGCATACGTTACGAGCGGATCGATGCCGTATCGTTGATTAAAGGCTGACGCATCGACCCCTTGTGCGGTCCGCAATGCCAGCATCATCGCCTCGCCCAATCGAGCGAGGCCATCGAGCCGCTCCCGTTCGCGCGGCACCGGTTCACCTCGTTCGACGGCCTCCATGTACGCGGTGAGGCTCCGGCTTGCGGTGCTGCGCTCGCCCTCCAGATAGGACGCGGCCCCGACGCCAAGCCCGAGATAGCTCCCGTTCTTCCAATAATTTTCGTTATGGCGGCTGCGGTGCCCCGGACGCGCGAAATTACTGATTTCGTAGTGCTCGAAACCGGCGGCGCCCAAGCGATCCATCGCGATCTCGTAGAGTCGCGCTTCATGCTCCTCGTCGGCGAATCGATCGGGAGCACGGGTATAGAGCCGCTCGAACGGCGTTCCCGGCTCGATGGTCAGACCGTAGGTCGAGCAATGATCGACGCCCAGCGCGACGGCAGCGTCGAGCGATTCCATCCAGTCGGCTTCGCTTTGGCCGGGAAGTGCGAAGATGAGATCGACCGAGAGCGAGCGTATTCCGGCAGAGCGCGCGTCGCGCACGCAACGCTCGACATCGGCGTTGGAATGACGGCGACCGAGCGCTCGCGATTCTTCTTCGCGAAAAGACTGCACGCCGATCGATAGGCGGTTGATACCGGCGCGCGCGTACGCGTCGATATCGCCCGGGCGAACGGCGTCGGGGTTCACTTCGATGGTCGTCTCTCGCTGCGAATCCGCCGCCGGGAAGCGCTCGTTCAGTCGCGCCACCAGCTCCACGATTTTCACCGCGTCGTAGGCATTCGGCGTCCCGCCGCCGAGAAAAATATTCTCGGCCCGGCGCGATTCGCTCTCGGCGATCTCGCGGTGCAGTGTCGCTAAATACCGATCGGCATCGCTGCGGCGTAGCGGCCACTTCGCGAAGTCGCAGTACGGGCAAATATAGGGGCAGAACGGCAAATGTACGTAAACGCCGCCGAGCGCTTCATCAGTCAATCGGCATCGAAAAGACGGCGCAGGCTCGCGGACCCGAGTTGGTAGCGACGACGGGGCCGCAGGCATAAACGAAGAGCGACTCGCAGCCGCCGATGAGCTTTTCGCGGATCTCCTTTTCGAATTCGGTTGCCAGCTCCGGGGCATCGACCGCTCCAACCATAAAACGAATCTTCGACGTATTGGCGAGGCTGCGGAGTGCGATGCTAATCAATTGCCGCCGCGACTTCTCGAAATCGTTCGTTTGCGTCGCCGACTCCGCCACGCCGTGATTGAGTTGGAGAATCGGGCTCAAGCGCATCATCTGCGCGAGCGAGACAACGGCCTTATTCAAGCGACCGCTTCGGCCGAGAAAGGTAACGTCGGGGAGAACCATGTTTCCGCGTTGCGTTGCGAGTTTCGAACGTAGGCGCGCGGCAATCTCCTGCAAAGGCACCCCAGCCTTCGCAAGTTCCGCCGCGAGCATCGCGTGTAGCGCCAAGCCGCCGGAAAACGTCTCCGTATCGACGACCTCGACCTTGCCCGGAAAGCGCCGCGCGGCTTCACTCGCCGATAGAAAGGTTTTCGAGAGTTTGGATCCGATCGTGGGACAGATTACGTCGCGCCCTGCATCGATCTCTTTTTGAAAGACGACGGCGAAGTCATCGCTCGAGGGCTCTTCGGTGATCGGATTTTCCTTCGAACTCATCAACCGGCGATGGAACTCTTCCATCGTAATATCGATGCCGTCGCGAAAGCGCTCGTTCCCCCAAATGACGTAAAGCGGCACCTGCACGATGCCGTATTTCGCGGCCATCTCACGCGACATATCGCAGGTGCTATCGGTGACGACCGAAACGGGCATCGATATCTTCCTTTCTATTCCTACGACCGAGCCGCCGTAGGCCGAGTGGGATAGGCGTCGGTCACGACGACGCCGATAGCGCCGGCACCGGCATGGACGGCGATGACCGGACCCGCTTCGACGACATCGATCGAAATATCGCGGCCGGCGCAGCGTTCGATAATCCGCTCCCGCATTTGCTCTGCGAGATCCGGGGCTTGTGTGTGGATGACGCGAAAGCGTGCGTTCGCGCCAACGCGATCGTCGGAGCAGGCGAGATCGACCATCGTTTCCTGCGCGCGCTTGAACGTGCGCACCTGCGCGCGCGAGACGACCGCCCCGGCCTCCAGCGTCAGGATGGGCACGATTTTCATCAAGCCGCCGAGCACCGCCGCCGCCCGTCCGATCCGTCCGGTGCGCTGCACGTGCGAAAGATCCGGAAGCGTTGCGAAGAGCGGGGTCCGCTCGCGCATTGCGTAGAGATGCGCGAGAATTTCGTCGACCGATGCGCCATCGCCGGCCATGCGTACGGCGTCCTCGACAAAAAACTGCAAACCACCCGCGGCGTTGAGCGAATCGAAGAGTTCGATGCGAACGCCATCGATGTTCTCGCCGGCGGCCCGGGCCGCGTTTATGGTCCCCGAGAGAGCCGAGGAGATCGAAATGCAGATGATATCTTCGCCGCGTTCGGCAGCGGCCAGAAATGCCTCGCGAAACATCGCCGAGCTCGGTTGCGAGGTCGTCGGCAAGATCGGATCGCTCTTGAGCCGATCGAAAAATTGTCGGCGTGAGATATCGATGTAGTCGCGCAGCGATTCAGTACCGAAGACGACGAAGAGCGGGACGACGCTGATCCCGAGTTCGCGCGCGCGCGCCGGGTCGATATCGGCGGTGCTGTCGGTGACGATATGAATCGGCATTATGCGCTCGGCACCGTTTCGCCGGCGACGAGCGCCGCGATTTTTCCGACCACGTCGGCGCGCGCCTCTTCGATCGCCGCGCGAATTGCATGTTTGATCCCGTTTCTGCTGATACGTCCGTGCGAAACGATGCAGTTTCCGCGCAAACCGAGGAGCGGCGCTCCACCGTACGTTTCGTAGTCGTATCGCTTACGAAGCCCGCGGAGTCGCGGCAAAAGCAGCGCTGCTCCGAGCTTCGCGGCGAGCCCGCCGCCTAAAAGCTCCTGTTTCATAATCGAGCCGAGATCGGCGATCATGCCCTCGCACGTTTTTAAGACGACGTTCCCGACGAAGCCGTCGGCAACGATGACGTCGGCCACGTTGTGAAACATATCTTTCCCTTCGATATTCCCGATGAAATGAACCGGCGCCCGATCGAGGAGCGCCGCAGCCTCGAGAACCGACGAATTGCCCTTGGTCCGCTCTTCACCGACGGAGAGCACGGCAACGCGCGGTCGTTCGATACCCAATGCAGCGCGTGCATACGCGCTCCCCATGATCCCGAATTGCACGAGCCATTCCGGCCGACAATCGACGTTAGCTCCGGAGTCGAGCAGCACGGAGGGGCCGTTGAGCGCCGGCCAGACCGTCGCGATCGCCGGCCGCGCGATGCCTTCGATCGTGCGCAACTTTACCAGCGAGATTGCGAGAAAGGCGCCGCTGTTCCCGGCCGAGACGACGCCGTCAACCTCTCCGGATTTCATCATTTCGACGGCTCGCCCAAGCGAAGTCCGCTCCGAGCCGCGCAGCGCCTGCGATGCATGCTGCTCCATCGGCACGGCCTCGGGTGCGTGAACCACGGCAACGCGGTCGCCCGTCGCGCCGTGGAGCAACGGACGGATGCGCGCTTCGTCGCCGACCAAAACGACATTCGCTCCAAAGGCTTCGACGGCGAGCAATGCACCGGCAACGACCTCTTCGGGCGCGCGGTCTCCCCCCATCGCATCGACGGCGATGCGCGGCTCAGTCATCGAGGGCAATCCAGTACTCTGCGTTGTTCATTCCGCCGTAATAATACTCCACATCGAGGTCGGGGAAGGCTTCGCGCATCGCATCGGCCAGCACCTTTGCATCGCGCTCGCGCTGGGCACCACCATAGTAAAGGGTCAGTAATGCCCCACGATCTCCGCCCATCGCCTTCACCACGGCAAGAAGCGTCTCTTTGACCGTCTCGGAAACGATGAGTTCGCCGTCGAGTTGGGCGACCGGCTTTCCGCGCGCGATACGTAGGCTTCCATGCAGGGCATCTTTCCCTGCAAAAAAGAGTTGCGCCGCTCGCACGCGCACGGACTCGCGAAGAATCCAGTCGATCGGCGGAACGCTCTCGTCGCCGAGCGCTCGCAGGGCAAAGAGCCCCGCGATCCCGGTTACGATATTGGGCGTCGGCACGATGCTGACGTGCTTCTCGCTCCGCGCCACCGCTTCGCGCGCCGCCATCTCGACATTCTTATCGTTGACGAAGAGAACGACTTCATCGGAGAGCGTTTTGTTGATCGCCAACAGCAGATCGCGCACGCTGGGATTGATCGTCGCCGGCACCGTCACTTCCGCACCCAACTCGCGTGCGATCGCTTCGAAACCTTCGCCGGGAGCGACGACGACGACCGAGCGCTCGTGCGGGACGCTATCGATGACGAGCACGTGATGCTGGCGCTCCATATCGTCGACTTTGAGGTGCGTAACCGTCCCGTAGCGCTCGACACTCTCCGTGACTCGCTGCGGGACGTCGGTGTGAATGTGCACCTTTATACGCGGGCGCTCGCCGATGACGAGGAGCGATTCTCCGAGTCGCTCGAGCGTCGTTCGAACTTCGTGCACGCCGACGGAAGCATCTTCGAGGATGAACTCGGTGCAGAACTTATTTTCCCCGATTTGTTGCGTCTTTGCGAAAGCACTTTTCTTCGCCGGACGACGGGGGAAGGCGGTCGCCCGGACCTTCACATCGGGGCGAAAACTCGATATGCCTTCGAGAAAATAGACGAAGCCCGCGCCGCCTGCATCGACGACGCCCGCCTCTTTTAGAGCGGCGAGTTGTTCGGGCGTACGATCGAGCGCTTCGTTCGCAGCGCGAACGACGCCGGTGAGCAGGCGATAGAAATCGGGTTCGTGCAACGCGAGGCGATAGGCGGCCTCCGCCGCCGCATCGGCGACCGAGAGAATCGTCCCCTCGACCGGGCGAAGCAACGCCTGGCGCGCGGCCGCGACGCTCTCCCGTAGTGCGGTTGCGAAGACGAAGGTATCGATCTCCCGGCGATGCCGGACGTGGTGAGCGAAGCCCCGCAGCATCTGCGAGACGATCACGCCCGAATTTCCCCGGGCGCCCATCAGGCTACCCTCGGCCGCCGCCGCAGCGACCTCCGAGAGCGGGGCATTCGCACACTTTGCCGCCGCGATTCCGGCGGAGCGAACCGTGAGGAACATATTGGTTCCGGTGTCGCCGTCGGGAACAGGAAAGACGTTGAGATCGTTGAGGACGCCTCGGTATTTTTTGAGGAAGTAGCTGCCCGCAGCGATGAACTTCGCAAAGGCGCGCCCATCGAGCGCGGTCACATCCATGGCCGCGCTCCTTTGGGCTCTCCCGGTCGAATCCTGTCCCCGAGATACAACCGGGCGACCGCAAGCGGAGATTACCCGCCGAAATACCCGGGCAGGATCTTCTTCGCGCTGCTCGCCGGATTCTGGGCGATCAGCTTGGGATCGGTGGTCACGATGATCTCTCCGGCCATCGCGCCGGGGTAACCATGAACGCCGGGTCGGTGCGCGGGCTGAACCGCCGTGCCGTAGGTCTTGGCTAGGACCGCATGTACCGAGCAGTAGTAGGCGTAGATCCCGGGTTTCATCAGTTTCACGGTATAGGTCGCGACGGGGTGTCCGGCCCCCGGTGTACCCGCTGGGTCGCCGTTGATGAGCGGGTTGAGTTTTCCGGTCGTGGGATGGTAGCCGAGGACGGTATGCGGACCGGTATCCTCGTTCAC
>JAKBCP010000060.1 GCA_021807645.1 bacterium | reverse complement strand
CGCCGGTAACGGATCGGTCGAGCTAATAAACGTGTTTTCCATGTACGGCGAATAGCCGTTCATTTTAAATGCTGCGATGGTCCTGATGCGCCGACGGAAATACCGCATCGTCGGCAACGGCCCGCGCGACACGTCGTCGGAGAGGATCCGCCACTGCAACGCGGGAGCATCGACGACGCGAACGCACGGCACGACCGCACGCTTCGCCCGAACGCGCAGCAGTTGCGCGAGGGTCGTCATCGCATAGAACGCGCCGGCTGCGTCCCCCGAGACGATGCGCGCGCGCCCGTCACCGACCGTGAGCCGGTACGCCTGCGCCGCCATCTTCGTCCGGATAAAGCGGATCGCGGGCTGCTTCGATATCCGCAGTGCCCCGAGCCCGAGGTGCGCGCGCCGACGATCGAGGATCTCGATCCCTCCGGGGTCGGCGGAGGCCGCAATGCTCGCCGGGGCGCGGTCGCTGCGACAACGTAGCGCAACGATGCTCTGCGGCCGGGGTAGAAGTAGCGGCGTTTGGGCAACGGCGGTGCCCGAAGCGGCGAGCGCGAACGCGAGGGTTCCCAGTGCGCGGAGCATGCCCCGGCGGTTATCGCCAACGGGGGGCTTTCCTTTCAAAAAGGAGCAGGCGAGCAGGTGCCTCCCGGTGCGGAAGCGGAAGGTGCCCCTAATAAAAGCATACTTCCGGAGGGTCTCGCCCGTGAAACGACTCGCTCTGCTGCTGGTCGCTCTCTCGCTTATCTCCGTTCGGCCGACCGAGGCTGCAACGATCAACCAGTTGCAGAATCTCCGCGGCAGCGTCTCCTACCAACGCGGCGCCGGAAAGCCGCTCGCGTTGCCGCAGCGGACTGCCGTCGCGCTCACGGATAACGATTACGCACTTACCGGAGCGGGGAACTCGCTGGCGGGAATCACGTTGCCGGATAGCTCGCGCATCGAGATGGGCGCCGATACTCGCGTGCAACTCTCCTATTTCCGCCAATCGCGGATCGCTCACGCGAAATTCCTCGTCTATCAGGGGAAAGTGCGTTTCCGCATCGAGCACCCGCAAGGCGCGCGCGCCGATTACGTCTTTCAGACGCCGAGCGCACAGATGGCGGTCCGCGGAACTTTCGGCGATTTTCTCGTCTCGCCGACGAAACTTATCGTGAACGTCTATTCGGTCAGCAACCCGAAATTGCCGGTCGAAGTCACCTTCAAAAATGGGAAGAAAGTCTTTCTCGGCGCCGGACAATCGCTGATAGCCACATTTGCCGGGGCGCAAGCCGCCGTCACCGTCGGCAATGTCAGCCGTCAATCGCTCTCGAATTTCTCGGAGTTCACGACGCCCAAGGGCGTCCCGGGGATTTTGAGCAGCAGCGGTGCGGGGAGCGCCGCCGCAACCACGACGACGGCAGCGGTCGTCGGCGGAACCGCAGCGACGGCAGCGGTCTCCGGCTCGAAAGGCGGAAGCACGCCGCCGAGCCCGACACCGACCGCTCCGCCGCCGAGCCCGACACCGACCGCTCCGCCTACGCCGACCGTCGTCATTCCGATCGGTAGCTTGAATTGCCCGAGCCCCCCGCCTGGCGCGCCGGGAGCCCCGAACGCGGTCCCGACGCCTTGCGGCTCGCAGCCCGTCGCGCCACCCGGCCGCCCACCGCTCAAGGGTGCACTCGCGCTCGGAGCGGTTCTCGCGCTCGGTCTCGCCGGTCGCCGCATAAAGAAATGACGGCATGAGAATCCTGGCACTTGCGTTGCTTGCGGCGATTCCGCTTGTTGCAAGCGCGCAAGGAGGGAAACTCCTTGAGAACAAGCACGGTAGTGTTTCCTATCAACGCGCCGGCGCCCGCGTCGTCGCACTCGCCGAACGCGCCGGCGTCAATCTCAACGACGGCGATGAGGCTATCACCGGCGCACGTTCGTTGGGTGCGGTAACGCTGCCCGACAGCACGCAAATTCTCATCGGCGCGTCAACGCGCGTCCGCCTCGCGTTCTTCAACCAAGCCGAGGGCACGTCGGCAAAATTTATCGTGAAAGATGGACGCATCCGTTTCGCCGTTCATCACCCGCATGGTGCGAAGGCGAACTACGTGTTCTCCACGCCTACATCGCAGATCGCCGTTCGCGGAACGCAAGGCGATATCGAGGTCGACCGAAACGGCACGCTCCATCTCAACGTCTACGAACTCGGCAATCCCCATCTTCCCGTCGTCGTAACGACCTCCGGCGGCAAGCGCTACGATGTTGCTGCAGGGCAGGGACTCGTCGCGCAGTTCGTAAACGGGCAACTACACGTCGAGATCGGAAAACTCACGCAAGCGCTTGTCGATCGCTTTACCGGCGATTTCGGGTTGCCGTCGAACTGGAACCAGCTGAAAAACACGATCTTGCAGAAAGCCGCTCAACAGTTACCGGCGCCGCCGAGCCTACCGGTCCCGATTCCGTTGCCCCCGCGATAGCGTACGACGATCGTCATGAATGGATTGATCGCGCTGCTGACGCTTTCGCTCTTGCTCGCGGCGGCGCTTGCGTTTTACGCCGTCACCATTTTGCGACGCTATCTCACCGAACGCGACGAACATCGGCGCGTTCGCGCGCTCTTTAGTCGGTACGTCCCGCCGCCGGTCGTCGACGAATTGCTCGCGCGTAAAGACCCGCGGCTCTTTGAAGCGCGCCAGTACTATGCGACGATTCTTTCTTGCCGCATCCGCAATTTTGCCTTACTCGCCGAAGAGCTTAGCGCGGAAGAGACACTCGCCTACCTCAACGAATTTTACGCCGTCGTCGGGAAAGCGGTTCAACGCCACCGCGGCATCATCGAAAGCCTCCGCGGCGAAACGGTGACCGCGGTGTTCGGCGTTCTCGTCGAGGAGCATTTCCAAGAAGAGCGCGCTCTGCGCGCCGCGCTCGACATCGCGCGGATGATGAAGGCGATGGAAGGCCAGTGGAGCTCCCAGGGCCGCAAGATATTGCACGTCGGTATCGGCGTGAACTCCGGAACGATCGTTGCCGGCGATACCGGGTACCAGCAACGTCGCGAGTTCGCTATCGTCGGGAATCCGGCGCAAGTGGCGGCTCGACTAGAGGGTGCTTCGGAGGAACTCAATGCCGGCATTCTCGCTTCGGAGGCAACCTACGATGTCGTGCGCGAGCTCTTCGTCGGCGTACCCGCAAGTTCGCTGCCGCTCCGCGGCCTCAAACGTCTGCACTCCGCATATGTGATTCGCGGGCTCACGCGCCGCGCCGGAAGTGAATCGGCGATCTCGTTACCGAGGCGCGAGAGCGTCGCGCGAACGGTTCTACGCGAAGAAGAACCGGCGACGATCTACGAAGCCGAGGAAACCGCAAGCGCGGCGAGGGTTGACGAACGCGTCGCCTCCAACGCACCCGCTCGCGCGGAGCATTTCGTCGCGCCGACACGATTGCGTGCCGAACCGGTGCGCTTCTCGCAGCTCGATGACGAACGGGCGGTTCTCCCCGATCCCCCGATCGTCACCGGCACGTACGAGGACGACCAGGGGCCGCCTATTCAGCTTCCTCCCTAGTCTCCCGAGCCGACGCAAATCCGCGCGGGGTTGCCGCGCGTTGATAGGGATGCGGGTAGAGCTCCGCAAGGCCGCGAATATCGCCGACGTGAGCGACGATGCCGAACGCCTGATGGAACGGGTGCGAGCGCGGGATGCAGTTGCCTTCGAACAGCTCTACGACGAACATCATCGTATCGTCTGGTCGATTGCGATGCGAGTCCTGGGGGAGCGCGAAGCGGCGGAAGACGTGACGCAAGCAGTATTCATGAAACTTTGGAATGCACCGGATCGCTTTGTCGGCGGAAATTTTCCCGGCTGGCTTGCCCGCGTCACCCGCAATCGCGCGCTCGACGCCCTCCGTTCGCGGTCGCTACGCAGCACCGAGGAGCTTCCTGCATCGCTCCCCGAGGACGAACGCCTCGAGGACCTCGCCTTTTCCCGCCTCGATGCCGGGCTCGTGCGACGCGCGCTGGCGACGCTTCCCGCCGAGCAGCGCAATGCAATCGAACTCGGTTTCTTCGGAGGGCTCACCCACGAAGCGATCGCCGCGCGCACCGGCGACCCGCTCGGCACGGTAAAAACGCGCATCCGATCGGGGCTGCGAAAGCTCCGCGCAGCACTCGATGGGAAGATCGAACGATGACCGAGCACGACGCCTATCTCGACGATGCCGCGGCGCTCGCACTAGGGACACTCTCCCTCGCGGAGGCCGAGCGCGTGCGCGCGCACATGGAGAGCTGCGACGCGTGTCGCGCCGAGTATCGGGCGCTGGCACCGCTCGTCGCCGCAATCGCCTCCCCCGCAGAAGATCTCGCGCCCCCCAGCCCGCTCTTGCGCGAACGCATTATGGCGCAGGTCGCGCCGGGGGCGAAGGTTCGCTCGCTCCCGCGCAATACGCGCACCCCGGCTTGGCCGCTCTATCTCGTTACTGCGGCGTCATTTATCGCGGCTCTAATCTCGACGTTCAACCTCGCAACGACGCGCGAGAACATGAGCCAGATGAAAACGCACGTCGTCGCGCTCCAACAGCGCGTCGATTCACTGACGCACTCGTTGCAGAGCGCGCAGATGGCGGCGATCGATCTCACCAGCGCCGATGCGACGCGGTTACCCGTCCACCATGGCGAGATCGTGATGCGACATGGCCGCATGTACCTCGCGATGCACGACATGCCGATGCCTCCGCGCGGCCACGTCTACCAGGCTTGGGTGATGCCGCGAGGCGGAAAGAAAATCGAACCGTCCTCGACGTTTATGCCCGACCGCGACGGCGTTGCCGTCGTGCCGATCGCCGAGCATAATGCCGATTCGATGACCGAGGTCGCAGTCAGCGTGGAACCCGTCGGCGGCAGTAAACAGCCGACGACAAAACCGATGTTCGTCGCCTCGCTGGAGTGATACGCGTCGCACCGCTCTTAGCCGAGCGTACCGCCGAAGCGATCGCGCTCGTCGAGCGCGATCCATATCTCAACGTTTACCTCAGTTACATTCTCGAACGAGATGCGCTCTCGCGGCGCTCGCTCGTCGGAGCGTTCGCCGATCGGCACCTGATCGGGCTTGCGTACCTGGGGCGGCAAATCGTCCTTGCCGGGGAGAGCGCAGGCGCGGAGGGTTTTGCCGCGTACGCGGCCGGCATGCCGCACCCGAAAGCGATCACCGCACCGGCGAACCTCGTCGAAGTGTTCTGGGACCGCCTCCCGGAATGGCACCGCGCCGCGCGCTTGATTCGCGAACGCCAGCCCGTGATGGCGGTCGATTCCGGCACGTTACTCGTTCGTGAAAACGCACGCGTTCGCATTCGTCGGGCGACGCTTGCCGACTTAAAAATCGTTGCCGAGAACTCCGCCGAGATGATCTCCGCCGAACTAGAGAGCGACCCGCGCAAGCACGGGCGCGAATTTACCGCCAACGTCGCGGCAATGATCGAAAGCGATCTGTGGTGGATCGGCGAGTACGATAGGACGCCCGCCTTCTTCTGCCACATTGGTTCGTGGTCGGCGCATACCGCACAAATGCAAGGCATCTGGACCGTTCCGCAGCTCCGCGGAAAGGGGATTGCTGCCGCGGCGTTCTCCGCCATTTCAGCGCGCTTACTCGAAATCGTGCCGAGCCTCTCGCTCTACGTGAACGACTTCAACCAGGCCGCGATCGCCCTTTATCGCGGGCTGGGATATCGCGAAGTCGGCGAGTTCCGCACGATACTCTTCTAGCCCAACGCCGCTGGCCCGACTCGCCGGCGCAACGGTGTGTCTCGGCCCAGACCGGGCGCCCCTATCTACGCTTCAGCCCGAGTAGGGGTTGTCAGCCCGAGTAGGGGTGTCAGCCCGAGTAGGGCGCGTAGCGCCCGTATCGAGGGCCAACACGCAGCGAGCGGCGCCTCGATACGCGCTGCGCGCTACTCGGCGTGAAAGAGTGCGCTACTCGGCGTAACAGAGTGCGCTACTCGGCGTGACAGAGTGCGCTTCCATGAGAAGGCCGGTGTTGTCAAGTGGTTTCTTCGTCGTACTCTCTAACTTTTTTCGTTCTGGGTCTCCGCCCGTGAGCTTCCGAGGTGACGTCGTCGAA